>CAWUJF010000202.1:0-5985 GCA_963922405.1 uncultured Hyphomicrobiales bacterium
TTTTCGCCAACAAACTGCTTCAACCCTTCCGGATTTTCCGCAATGAAATAATCCATACCGGAGAAATACAGAGCACGATTTATTTCTTCTTCCGTGGCATTGGGATGTCCAAGAATGATGTTCTCCAGAATAGTGCCGGTGAACATTTCCGGGTCTTGCGGCAGATATCCAATACCGTCTCTCAAAGAAGCGGACTCATATTGCCCGATCTCATGGCCATCTACCAGAATTATACCTTTATCCGGCTGAATCAGACCGGCGAACAGCTTTCCTATTGTGGTCTTGCCAGATCCCACACGTCCCAATATGCCAATCGCTTCACCGCTTGCCACATCCAGAGTGAAATTTGACAAAGCTTCCATCTGGCTTCCAGGGTAAGTAACCGTCACATCGTTGAATTTTACCGCACCATTCTTAACTGTCAGTTCGCTGGAAACGATATCATCTGTTTCTGTTGGCAATGCCATATATGCGTTAATCGCACGTAAGGAACGGATAGCCTGCTGAGCACGGACAAGCGTTTGAGAGATATTTCCCAGGGGCGCAAGTACACGCCCTGCCAGAATATTTGCCGCGATGAGACCACCTACGGTGATTTGCCCATCCGATACTAGGTAAACACCCCAAATGATGATGATCACGCTGACAGACTGCTGAACCAGCATGGTGCCGCTGATTGCAAAATTCGACCAGAATTTAGTCTTGCCGGTTATTTGGGAAGAAGCAGCAACAGCATTTTCCCATTCGCGCTGCATGACACGCTCGCCATTTACACTCTTTACGGTCTCCAGGCCCAAGAGAGTTTCTACAAGCACCAGTTGTTTTTTACCGGATAGCTGTTGCACCCGTTCGATTGACGCTCCGATTGGAATTTGCGCCAATAGTGCAAGAATAATGACAACGGGAACAGCGATTAGCGGTACGATTGCAATCGGCCCCACAATCAGCCACAGGACGGCTACAAAAATTCCAATAAACAGCAAATCGATCACTGCAACGAAGCTGCTTGAAGTGAAGAAGTCACGAACCGCATCAAAATCCCGTATCTGACTTGCAATCGTAGCCGCGCCGCCCTGCCTTTCTAACAACCGAATACTCATGGCGTGGCGAAACAAGTGAGAGGCGATCCCTAAATCGATACGTCGCCCTGCCCGCTCAAGCACATTGGTTCGGATCAGTTTCAGCAACAGATCAAGCACGAGGGCTAAAACAACACCACTGGCCAGGGTCCATAACGTCACAATTGCCAGATTGGGAATGACACGATCATAAACGTTCATCACAAAAATCGGCAAAGCCAGACCCAGGATGTTGATCCCCAGGGCTGCAACCAGGATTTGCGCCCAGGCACTCCAATGCTCACGGATTGGTTTCCAGAACCAATGTGGTTTATGGGTATCGGGAAGCCTGGCATCTGCATCTCTGCGTGACGCCAATACATCCTCATCAATGGACACCAGCATTACATCCTGTGTGACAAGCTTGTTAATCGAAGCAAGTGATATCTTTTCCACTTGCGATTTTTGCAGGAAGGTCACAATTTCGCAGTATCCTTCATCAACCGACACGGATTTGATGATCAACGGCTTGCCGTTTTTGAGCAATGCCAGACAAGGCAGCGTAATAGGATCAAGCTTTTCCAGTGAGCGATTTTCAATTTTACTTTTCAAGCCGATGGAAGCCAATGCCTTGGGCAGTAAAGGCCATCCGACTTCTTCAAAATTTGCAGGTAGCTTCTGTTCTACTGCAACGCGTGAATAGGGTTGGGTAAAATGCTTGGCAAGCCACTCAACAGCAAGCAAAAACTGAGGTTCAGAGACAGACTGTTGCGGCGCCTTTTGTGACGCAGCCTGTTTCTCGCCATCAGTCGGCGTAGCCATATTTGGTGTCTGCACAACTCCCATTTGGCCTTGAACTCCCCGCAATTTACCAGTTCAGGGACACCCCTGAACGTCTACTCCAAGCTCTATTTCACCATATCTCGCAGTGACGCACAAATCTGATCGCATTTTATGGTTTACGCTGCTCCTCAATTCCGGGGCAGTTTTCGCATCATTTCAGGGGTGGAATTGTAACGTCAAACACCGCCGATGGGCTGGCTGTAATTCTTTGTTCCACATCCGGTGCAGGCGCTATTAATGTGGCAGAAAGTCCGAAATGAGAAGCAAGTTTGCTCATAGTAGCCAGCATCCGGTAACCTGCAAACCTAGCAGAAGCTTCAACACTAATTTGCTGGAACTTGTTATTAAACCGCGCACGCTCCGCATCCAGCACATCCAGCAAACTACGCTTGGAAAGTGTATATTCCTCGCGGTAGCTGGAGACGATTTTCGTGTTTGCAGCGAGTTGGCGTTTAAGGACCGTGTTGCGCTCCTGACCACTCACATGCGCATTCCAAGCCCGCGCTGCCAGTTCTTCCACATCGCGTACAGCAACATCACGGCGGAACTCAGCCTCACCCACGCGTTCGGCAAAGGTGCGGTCACGAGCCTGGCTTAAACCACCATCGTAAAGACGCCAGGAAAGGGTAAGACCAACAAACAGATCGCTCTCGCTGCCTTCCGTACCATTCCGGTTAAATCCAGTACTTGCCCTACCATCCAGGGATACTCGAGGCTGATAACCAGCTTTTGCGGCTTCTTGTGAGTATACAAACTCCCGCACGGTCTTTTCAGCCTGCTTGATGTTGTAATTGTTGGAAACACTCTGCCAAACAAGCTTCTTCTTTGTACCTGGCAAGCCTCGTACGAAAGGCACATGCATTTTGCCGGATGGTTTTCTACCTACAATCTTCTTGAACTTGTCTTCTGCGTCGCGCAGGGCGCTCTTTACTTCAACTGCAACAGCTTCAGCAGCAAAAACACGCTCTTCAATCTGAGTACGGTCACTAACTGGAGCATTACCCCCTGCAACACGCTCACGAATTTGGCGTAAAATTTCCTGGTGCCTTCTGATGTTGCTTTGCGTTGCTGCCACCAATTCGCGATGACGAACCACGTCGATATACGCCTCCACTGAACTCAAAGCCAAAGTTTCAGATGTGGAAAGCAGTCTGAAACTGGCTGCATCGACTCTCGCGGCGTTTCTGTAAACAATATTGGCTCTCTCAAAACCATCAAACAGCAGGAAACTTGCACGAACACCAGCTTCACGTGTCAACAAAGTGTCGGTACCACCACTGACGGTAGATGCTGTTGGGCTTTCACGACGCTGAACGCCCACATCACCAAATACGTCTACTGAAGGTTTAAAGCTTGTTTGGCTTTCGAGTAATTCACTTGCAACTGCTTGAATATTTGCCGCATCTGCACGTCCGTTAGGATTCTCTTGTACAGCAAGTTGCACCGCTTTTTTTAAACTAATGGCATGAGAATAGTCGGTTTGGAACAAACCAATGGCCACGGCGGCGATAAGCATTACAAATTTCATTGTTGTACCCCAAACAGAAATATGTGCGCCCCGAAACCAGACTTCACATTTTATTGAACTTTGACGTTGAAACAAGCACTAAGCGCCAAAAGCCTCATTTATTGTTTATTAATAGGGTAAATATGCACGGTGTTTTGCGATATGTTGCAAATATGTCGCAAAATTCGATCATCAGTGTGAATGAATTATGAAGCCTGTGTAAAACTCTAACGGCAGGTAATAGCACAGAACTCTCAAGCAGTTGACTGTAATTCAGCCCGCACTTCCGTGAAAGCGGTGTTTATCTGACGGAACATGTCTGTCACATAGGTTTCCACTTCCTTGGGGAGATTGATACCGGCATAGTTGTCCGGGTGATACTCTTTCGCAAGGCGATGATAGACTTGTTTTGCTTCATCAAAAGTACAGTCTTTGGTTATCCCAAGCAGCGAAAATGCATCCACATAACGGGGGTCTTTTGGTGATACGAGATATGGCTTCTTCAGCGGTTCAACCGGCTCCACATAAGCGATTTGATGTTTGGATATGAATTTGCGCTGACCGTCCTTGGAGACAAATTCCAGAAATGAGGTTTCCTTTGAAAGGATCCCTTCCAGCGTGCTGGATTGTCCTTTGGATAAGGTACCCCTTACCGTGGCGCCATCCAGCATTCTGACAGAGACCTCGAAATTTAAAGTTGTTTTCTCAAACATATCACTTCCCCTCAATCATCTAACCCATTCATTAGGTGTCATGAATAAGTTAAACTGCCATAAAGAGGGGAAGTCAGGTGATCTTTAAAATCAAAGGACTAATCCATCGGTGCAGGCTTCTACCCCTGCATCAATGATATAAGTGTCCATTGTGATTGAGATGAAGTTATAGCCAAATCCCTGCAGTTGGTTGGCTATTGCCGTGTCCAGGCAAAACGCTGCTGCTATCTTGCCGGTACCTCTGGCCTTTTCAGCAATCTCTCGAACCAGATCTATCGTTCCTGCGCCATAACTCTCTGGCACCATTTCCCCAGTGACGGAGATTGCAAAATCTGATGGGCCGAGGAACACACCATCAATACCATCTACCGCAAGAATTTCATCAATGTTGTCATAAGCCTGCTTGGTTTCAATCTGTGCTAGCGCAAGTGTACACTCATTCGCCGCATGCAAATATTCTGGCGTGGAAACTCCATATACATTTGCCGCATGCCGGGGAGCATAGGACCGGGATCCCAATTTCGGATATTTCGCCGAATTGGCAAAGCTCTGCGCTTGTTCCTGCGTGTTGATCATCGGAGCAATAACACCAAGCGCCCCGAAATCCAGAACTTTTTCACATAAGTCCCACCGATGAAGCGGTAGTCGCACAAGCGGTGACTTGCCGAGCGAGGCGATCAATTGAAGATTATGCAGTGCGCTGGTTTGATCATGAAACCCATGCTGCATGTCCAGAACGATCGCATCAAACGAAGACCGTGCCAAAGCACCGACAAGCTGCGCATCGCCCATGGTACTCCAGCAGGCGATGCATGTCTGATTTTCAGTCAGTTTGTCTTTGAGACGTGATATCATTCCTCGTTCTGGATCTGGTCCATCGCAGTAACGAGCAACTCTTCCATAGTCCGGCGGATTTGATGGTCCGACTGATCTACACCTGCGTTATCGAAATCCTGACGGATCTTGCGAAAGACATCCTCATCACCAGGTTCATCAAAGTCAGAACGCACCACTTCCTTTGCATATTCATCTGCATTGTCACCGGATTTTCCCAGTTTTTCAGCAGCCCACAGTCCTAAGAGCTTATTGCGCCGTGCCTCAGCCTTAAACTGCATCTCCGCATCATGTGCGTGCTTCTTTTCGTATGCATCGCCGCGTTCATCCATACTGCTCATTTTTTGGCTCTCCTGCTGGAATTAACATGAGTCTCATATAGGCATGGAATGTTTTGATTTGAAGACATAATTTAGAATTCCCATACAGAAAATGAGGTTTTGCTGTGAGTTTCTTGTCTGTATTTATTGTTTACCTTAAAAGCTTGGATTAAGAAGGGGCAAAGAAAGTCGCGTTTCGCTTCGATTCGCAACGAAATGTGTAAAAAGCCAGCTCGAAACCATACTATCAGGAAAGTGCAATTATGAGCAGACGCCGCCGTATTTATGAAGGCAAGGCCAAAATCCTCTATGAAGGCCCCGAACCCGGCACACTGGTTCAGTTTTTCAAGGATGATGCAACTGCATTTAACAAGAAAAAGCACGAGATAATGGACGGGAAAGGTGTACTCAACAACCGCATCTCGGAACACATTTTCAAACAAATGACCAGGATTGGTATTCCAAACCATTTTCTGAAACGTATGAACATGCGTGAACAGCTGATCAAAGAAGTGGAAATCATCCCGATTGAAGTGGTTGTGCGCAACGTTGCTGCCGGGACGCTTTGTGAGCGTCTTGGTTTGCCGGAAGGCGAGGTTTTGCCGCGTTCCATCATCGAGTTCTTCTATAAGAAAGATGAGCTCAATGATCCGCTCGTGTCAGAAGAGCATATTACAGCGTTTGGATGGGCTTCCCCGCAGGAAATAGAT
>CAWUJF010000203.1:0-5985 GCA_963922405.1 uncultured Hyphomicrobiales bacterium
AACTTAGTATCGAGATGAACTTGACTTATCTTTGATGCCAATCAACAATAAATCAGTACGATCTATGAGGCCCGAAATGGCAGATAATCATAGCGAAAACAGGGATGCTCCCCTCTCAAAGGCAAAACAAGCCTACGATGCCGTTGAGCGTGCAAGAAACTCCAATAAAAGCTGGGCTGACAGAAGACGGGAAATGGGAAAGCTGTTGCGCTCCCAAACCGGTTGGAAACGAGAGACTCTCACACTTCCCCGGGAAGAGGCTAGAGCGTATGCCAAGGCATTCTTAAAGAAGTACCCAAAGCAAGCCTATTGGTCCGAGGTAGAGAGTTGGCGAGTGTTGGAAGATGATATCATTGAGTTCACCATGCGCCGTTTGCCAACTGCCGACTAAACCTGCTAACCCATCAATCACAATCATCCTTTTTAGTTACAAATAATACGGTTACAAATGTAACCAGATTTGCAAAAGCAGGAAAAGTAATGAAACTCGCCACCCTTAAAAACGGTACTCGGGACGGTGTTCTCGTTGTTGTCTCAAGAGATCTGACACAATGTACGACTGTCGGGCATATTGCCTCAACCATGCAGAACGCACTGGATAATTGGGAGCATGTGGCGCCACGTCTAGCGAGGGTAGCTGAAGGACTTGAGACCGGAAGTCAGCCAATTCAGCGGTTTCACGAGCATCAGGCATTATCGCCCCTGCCAAGGGCCTATCAATGGGCGGATTGTTCAGCTTATGTGAACCATGTGGAATTGCTCCGGCAGTCGCGTGATCAGGAGTTGCCGGAGAGTTTTTGGCAGGAACCCCTGATTTATCAGGGTGGGTCTGACTCTTTTCTGGCACCTCGGGATCCCATAGTCCTGGCTGATGAAGGTTATGGAATCGATATGGAAGGGGAGATTGCGGTCATCGTTGATGATGTGCCGATGGCTGCATCCAAAGAAGAAGCAGAAGCTGCCATACGCCTTGTGATGCTTGTAAATGATGTGTCGTTGAGACGGCTAATTCCTCCAGAACTCGGAAAAGGGTTCGGATTTTTCAACTCAAAGCCATCATCCGCCTTTTCACCCGTTGCGGTGACATTGGATGAGCTGGGAGATGCCTGGCAGGACGGCAAGCTGCATTTGCCATTGAGTGTGGACTATAAAGGTGAGCCGTTCGGGCGTGCCAATGGCGGGATTGATATGACGTTTGATTTCCCGACGCTCATTGCACATGCAGCAAAGACAAGACCTCTATGTGCCGGATCAATTGTTGGGTCTGGTACCGTTTCGAATAAACTTGATGGTGGCCCAGGGAAATCTATATCGGAAGGCGGAGTTGGTTATTCTTGCATCGCAGAAATGCGTACGGTCGAAACGATCCGCAACGGTAAACCATCGACCCCCTTTATGAAATTCGGTGACATAGTGCGAATTGAAATGAAGGATGAAGCCGGAAAATCAATATTCGGCGCAATAGAACAAACAGTGGAAGAATATCATGGCTAAAGCGTTTGCCTCTCAGGGCGATATGGCGGAAAAGAAAATCACTTTTGAAGAGGTGGGGAAGGACCTTTGGGCCTTTACTGCTGAGGGGGACCCTAATTCCGGCGTGATCATTGGTGATGACAGCGTCATGATTGTGGAGGCCCAGGCCACGCCGCGTCTTGCTGGCAAAGTTATCGAAAAGGTGCGAGAAGTAACAGATAAACCCATATCCCATGTGGTTTTGACCCATTATCATGCAGTGCGGGTTCTGGGTGCATCTGCCTACGGTGCTGATCAGATTATAATGTCTGATTCAGCGCGAGGAATGGTTGCTGAACGCGGTCAGGAAGACTGGGACTCCGACTTTCAGCGTTTTCCCCGATTGTTCGAAGGTCATGAGAGCATTCCAGGGCTCACTTGGCCCACCACAACGTTCAGCGAAGGCATGACCGTTTATCTTGGAAACAGGCGCGTTGATATCATGCATTTGGGCCGGGCGCATACGGCTGGCGATGCGGTCATCCACGTGGCCGATGAGAATGTGATGTTTACTGGTGATATCGTTGAATATCATTCTGCCTGTTATTGTGGCGACGGATACTTCAATGAATGGGGTGACACGCTTGACGCAATCAAGTGGTTTGATGTGGATGCAATTGCACCGGGACGAGGGGATGCACTTGTGGGCAAGGAGATGGTGAATGCTGCCATCGAAAATACTCGGGATTTTGTGGAAAGCACCTATCGGCCTGCGGCAAAAGTTGCTGCACGAAACGGGTCGCTCAAAGAGGCTTGGGATGCGGTTCGTGAAGCTTGCGATCCGAAGTTCAGCGACTATGCAATTTACGAACATTGTCTCCCGTTCAATGTTTCCCGAGCTTACGATGAAGCGCGGGGAATTGAGCATCCGCGGATCTGGACTGCACAGCGGGACATTGAAATGTGGGAAGCGCTACAGGGTTAGAATTCTTCTTGGAGCAGGCTGATGCCGCAATATGATTACCAACCTTTTGATGTGATCACACCGCCTGAACTGGGTGGTGAGGGTAAAGCGAAAGACACCTATCCGGTTGCGATAATCGGAGCTGGACCAATCGGTCTTGCCGCGGCAATTGATCTGGCAACCAAGGGAATTCCCAGTGTTGTTCTTGACGACAATAATGTGGTCTCAATCGGTTCCCGTGCGATCTGTTGGGCGAAACGGACGCTTGAAATTTTTGACCGTCTGGGCGTGGGTGACAGGATGCTGGAGAAAGGTGTGACCTGGAAAACAGGCCGACTTTTTCATGGCGGTTCGGAAGTTTATAACTTTGATCTGTTGCCGGAAGAGGGGCACAAATACCCGGCCTTTGTTAATCTGCAGCAATATTATGTGGAACAATATCTGGTTGAGCGGGCGCGCGAATTTCCTGACCTGATTGACTTAAGATTTAAGAATAAAGTTATTAAACATAACGACTTAGGTGGTCATGTTGTGCTTTTGATTCAATCACCGGATGGAGAGTATGAGATCAAGGCTGAGTATGTTTTAGCCTGTGACGGAGCCGGTTCACCTACCCGTGCACGCATGGAACTTCCGTTCGAGGGGCAGAGCTTTGAAGAGCATTTTCTGATTGCAGATGTGGAAATGGAACAGTCACCGTTCGAGACTGAAACTGCTGAAAGGTGGTTCTGGTTCGAGCCGGATTTTCATCCCGGCCAGTCTGCGTTGTTGCACAAACAGCCCGACAATATTTATCGCATCGATCTGCAATTAGGACCGGAAACGGACCCTAAAACCGAAGCTACCGAGGAGAAGGTTTTTCCGAGAATCAAGGCGATGGTCGGTGACAAACCTTTCAAGCTCGATTGGATGAGCGTCTACAAATTCCGCTGTGCGAAACTGGATCGGTTTGTGCATAACCGCGTGATATTCGTGGGTGATAGTGCGCATGTGGTTTCGCCCTTTGGAGCACGCGGCGGCAACGGTGGAATTCAGGACGTGGATAATCTTTGTTGGAAGCTTGCCATGGTTCTCAACGGAGAAGCCAGTGATACGCTACTCGAAACATACAATGAAGAGCGGATGCATGGATCGGAAGAGAACATCCTTAATTCTTCCCGGGCGACGAATTTCATGACCCCGAAATCCCCAGTGGAACAGTTGTTCCGAAATGAGGTTTTGAAGCTTTCAAAGGATCTGCCATTTGCCCGTAAGTTGATTAATTCCGGCAGGCTTTCTACGCCGTGTTCTCTGGCGGGTGTTGGGCTGCAGCTAGACAGCGCGGATGAGAATTCCAGCATGCATGCAGGTAAAGCAGTTGTGGATGCGCCTGTTACCGTAAATGGGCAGGAGACCTGGCTGGTTTCCATTCTTCAGGGCGGTCTGAAACTGGTTGGGTTTGGTGATGTGAAACTGCCGGAGGTCGACGGCGTGGAACGGATCGGAATTGGATGCTCTGCAGGTCAGGACTATCCGGTCTTTGCTGATCCAAATGGGTTAGCCTTGAAACGATACGGAGAGGGAGCAGCGTATCTGTTGCGTCCTGATGGGCACGTGTTGGCAGTATTTCTAGAGCCTAAGCCGGAAGATATCATATCAGCACTAGCGCCAGTTTTTTCAGAAGCGAAATTGAAAGAGGTGGCCTGATCATGCCGGAATCACTAAAAGAAGATGGTTTGGGGCCGAGCGGTGATGAGTTCTACAATCTGCTTCTGGAACTTCATACCGGATTGGATGAAGCGGAAAGCCATGCTCTGAATGCGCGCCTTGTTCTGTTGATGGCTAATGAGATTGGAGATATCGAACGGTTGAAGGCTGTTTTCGAGGCTGCAGCAAAATATCGGTGAACGACTATTTCCCTGTTTGCCTGAGGGCTTCGCCCATAACCATAGCACCTGATAAAGCCATATTCAGAGATCTAGCACCTTCAGCCATTTCGATGGTCAGTCTGTGATCAACCGCCTCATGCACATAGTCCGGTGCACCGGAACTCTCACGACCGAGCATGATCAGGTCACTCTCCTGGAACTGAAACCTGGTGTAAGGCTCGTTTGATTTCGTTGTAAGCAGGATCAACCGCCTAGATTGTTCTGCCCGCCAATCTTCAAATGCCTGCCAGTTCAGGTGTTTTTGCATTGTTGCTTGATCAAGATAATCCATTCCGGCCCGCCGAAACGCCTTTTCATCAAGGCGGAAGCCCGCCGGTTCAATGATATGAACGGAAATTCCCATGCAGGCACCGAACCGTAGAAGTGTGCCGGTGTTTCCGGGGATATCTGGCTGGAACAATACTAGATCAGGCATATGCGTTTGATTGGTTGTGGTATGGATGCAACAATTGCCGTGTTGTGGAAACTTTAGAAACTGGAGTGTTGCAATTTAGGGCAAATAAGTTCACATTGTCACCATCAACACCAACAAGAGGAGGCATATATATGTGTATTACATTCAACAAATGCATGCCTTCGTATGCCGGATCGGCATTTCAAGGTGGGCTTATTTAGCCAAAACCTGTCGGTTCCATCCGTCGAAATCCCCCAAAATCTGTTTTTTCGTCGGCAAACTAATAAATCTTGTTGGATTGAATTATGTACTCCTATTTCGAAAGCCTCATAAACCCTTATCCCAGTGACGCGCCCGAGCAACCGCCCGGAACACTGTGGAAATTCTTTTGGCACTATTGTCGTCGGGTCTGGAAAATCCTGCTTCTGATGACGCTATCCATTGCTGTTCTGTCAGCCATTGAGGTTAGTCTCTTTGGTTTCATGGGTAATATTGTTGACTGGTTAAGTGCTGCAGATCGCGAAACTTTCCTGGAAGAGGAAGGTTTCAAACTCGCGCTTATGATTGCAGTGGCATTGGTCATCATCCCGGGTGTGGGGCTGATCAACTCACTATATGTGCACCAGTCTATCCTCGGTAATTTCGGCATGATCATGCGTTGGCAGATGCATACCTATCTGCTTCGCCAATCGATGGGTTTCTTCGCCGATGAATTTGCCGGTCGGGTTGCCACGAAGGTTATGCAGACATCTCTTGCGGTTCGGGATGCGGTAATCACCGTTCTTAATGTGATGGTGTTTGTGTCCGTTTACTTCCTGGGTGCCATGCTTTTGGTGGCATCATTTCACTGGACCCTTGCCCTGCCTTTCGTGGCGTGGTTGCTGGCGTATTTCGCCATGCTGAAATACTACCTGCCTAGGATGGCTGAGATCTCGAAGCTTCAGGCGGATGCAAGATCGCTGATGACTGGCCGGGTGGTGGACAGTTACACCAATATCGGAACGGTCAAACTCTTTGCTCATGCGGATCGCGAAGAGAAATATGCCCGCGATGCGATGGATGAGTTTCTGCACACCGTGCATCCACAAATGCGGCTATCCACGAGCTTTGAGCTGACGGTTCAAATACTGAATGGTCTGCTGCTTGTTGCTGCCGGTGGTGTGGGTATCTGGCTATGGATGACTGAAGCCTCAACGGTTGGTGGTGTGGCTGTGGCCATGGGACTGGTGTTGCGCATGAACGGTATG
>CAWUJF010000204.1:0-5962 GCA_963922405.1 uncultured Hyphomicrobiales bacterium
CCACGAGCTTTGAGCTGACGGTTCAAATACTAAATGGCCTGCTGCTCGTTGCTGCAGGTGGTGTGGGCATCTGGCTGTGGATGACTGAAACCTCGACGGTTGGTGGTGTGGCTGTGGCCATGGGACTGGTGTTGCGCATGAACGGTATGGCGCACTGGATCATGTGGGAGCTGGCCAGATTGTTTGAATCACTTGGCGTAGTCCAGGATGGCATGAACATGATGTCAAAGGCCCATGCGGTTAAGGACAAGCCTGAAGCCGTTAGACTGGATGCGGAAGGTAAACCCATCCATTTCGAGAACATCCACTTTACCTATGGTGGTGATGGGAATGTGATGGAAAACCTTTCTCTGGAAATCCAGCCAGGTCAGAAGATTGGTCTAGTAGGACGGTCCGGTGCAGGTAAAACCACGCTTACAAACATTCTGTTGCGTTTCTATGATGTGGAAGGTGGTGCAGTTAAGATCGGTGATGTGAACATTGCTGATGTGACACAGGACTCCTTGCGCGAAAACATCGGCATGGTGACGCAGGATACCTCTCTGTTGCACCGGTCTATCCGGGAGAACATCGCTTACTCAAGACCACATGCAACTGACGCCGAGGTTATTGAAGCCGCCAAGCGGGCCAATGCCTGGGAGTTTATTCAAGATCTGGTGGATAACGAAGGAAATACCGGGCTTGATGCTCAGGTGGGTGAGCGCGGGGTCAAACTTTCTGGTGGTCAACGCCAGAGGATTGCAATTGCCCGCATATTCCTGAAAGATGCACCAATTCTTGTGTTGGATGAGGCCACATCTGCCCTTGATTCCGAGGTGGAAGCCGCAATTCAGGAAAGTCTGTTTGACCTTATGAAGGGCAAGACCGTGATCGCGATTGCGCACAGGCTTTCAACGATTGCCGAGCTTGATCGTCTGGTGGTTATGGATACGGGCCGCATTGTGGAGGCCGGTACGCATGACGAACTGGTTGAGCAAGGTGGGATATACGCTGACTTGTGGTCAAGACAGTCAGGCGGGTTCCTGCCAACGCAAGATCTGGACGAGGAAGAAAGTACACAGGCTGCTGAATGATTATGAAAGTGTTTGATCCGGTTTTCCGGTTGTTTGAAAGCTGGATCGACCCTTTCAAATCACGTGCAGACTATGAGCCTCCAAATACGCTCCTGAATTATGTCTGGTATTATGTGGGGCAGGTGAAATGGGCCTTTGTGGCCCTACTTCTTTATGGTTTTGCCAATGCTATCGTGGAAGCAACGGTCTTTTCCTATGTGGGCCAGCTGGTTGATGTTCTGACAGAGTTTGATGCCAATGGTGACAAGCAATCCGGGTGGGCCGGTTTGATAACCGAGCACGGGTCAACGCTTTTGTACATGTTGCTTGTGGTTGCGGTTCTTCGTGCCTGTATTGTTACCTTTGGTGCTTTGATCGAAGAGCAGGTCATCGTTCCTGGCTTCTTCGTGATGATGCGTTGGCAGAGCCACAAGCATGTGGTGGGACAGTCGCTGTCGTTCTTCCATAACGACTTGGCAGGCCGTATCAGTCAGAAAGTTTTCCAATCCGGCATGGCAACCGGAGACATGATGATTTCGCTGCTGCAGGTCATCTGGTTCGTGGTGATATATGCGTTCACCACTGCTGGCCTATTGTTCGCGCTCGACTGGCAACTGGGCCTCGTGATCGGTGTGTGGATGGTCATCTTCTTCATTATTGCCCGGTATTTCGTGCCGCTTGTCCGTGAGCATGCACGGGAGACAGCTGAAACCGGCTCCGGTGTTACGGGTCGGATGGTGGACAGTTACTCAAACATACAAACAGTGAAACTGTACAATGGTGAAGCCCTTCAGGATGACTGGGTCTTGCAAGCTTCCAAATTCCATCAGAAAGCAATCTTCAAGTTTACCCGTGCGTTGACCATGATGCGGGTGTCGCTCACCGTTACCAACGGCATTTTCATTTCCGTTGTCGCTTGGATATCGGTGGATTTATGGCTGTCAGAAGCCATGTCTCTGGGCGGGGTTGCTTTCACCATGGCTTTGACACTGAGGCTGCATCTGCTGTCAAACCGCTTGCTGGGTAATCTGAACGGCTTCTTTCGCAATGTGGGGGTTACTCAAAACACCATGCATCTGGTGGCAAAACCCCATGGTATCGTTGACGAACCGAATGCAAAAGAACTGGCATTCAAAGGAGGTAGCGTGTCATTTCACAACGTTTTCTTCGACTATGATAAACCCCAATACGTCTTAAGCGGGTTTTCACTTCAAGTGAAAGCAGGTGAGAAAATTGGCATTGTGGGTCCTTCGGGCAGTGGCAAAACCACTCTGATCAATCTCATGATGCGGTTTTTTGATCCCAAGGATGGTAGGATCGAAATAGACGGTCAGGATATCCGCCATGTGACCCAGGATAGCTTGCGATCGAAGTTCGGCCTTGTTCAACAGGACACCCAGTTGTTTCATCGATCTGTATTCGAAAACATCGCCTTTGGCGCAAAAGACATTGATGAGGGTGCCGTGAAAAAGGCTGCCAAGATGGCGCTGGCGCATGATTTTATTCTGGATTTGCAGGACGAAGACGGTCGCACTGGATATGAAGCACAAGTGGGTGAACGCGGAGTGAAACTTTCCGGTGGGCAACGTCAGCGTATTGCACTTGCCAGGGCGTTTTTCCGAAATGCCCCTATCATGATTTTGGATGAAGCAAGTAGCCAGCTTGATTCAGCGGTGGAGCAGGCCATCCAGAACAATCTGGTTTCTTTCATGAAAGACAAGACTGTATTTATCATTGCGCATCGTCTTTCCACGCTAAAGGGTATGGATCGGATCATCGTGATGGAAGATGGTGGCATTGTTGAACAGGGTAGCCACTCAGAGCTTTTATCCAAGGGTGGCTTGTACGCGGATCTATGGCAACGGCAAACCGGAAAGGATGATGGCATATTGCTGCCGATATCAGACTGATCTGAATAGCTGCTCGTCTTTTGTAAGTTGTTTAATGCGCCAGGGTTGTAGAGCAAATTGCCTTAAAATTTGTATTTGGAGATTACTTCGGCGGGGTGTTTGCAATCCAGCTTCTTCAAAACCGTATCAATGACAATTTTCACGGTCATGGTGCTGATATCGAGTTCTTTTCCGATCTGTTCCTCGGAGAAACCTTCAGATACCATTTCAATGACTTTGGTCTGTATTTTGTTTAGTTCAGGCTTTTCTGACATTTTCAATCCACACACTTCATAATCCGAACGCAAAACTATTGTGTAACGTGGAGAGGCGTCGCTGCGTTAATTCGTAGCAGACTTCACTGGCGTTTTAGTAAACCTTCGGCCCCGAATACCGGTTCATTGTGATCCAATTGAATAGAAACGCTCTGTTTCCTGCTCGCCACAATTATATTTTTCTGTTGTTTGTATTGTTCCTGTCGTTTCGGAAAATGACTGGAAGTCTTTCATTACTGCATCGGTTAATTTCTGCATAAAGCCGCAACCGTCGGCGTTTCTGTTTATTTGCTCGAGCAGGTATTCCACGCGCTTTAATTTTTGTTCGGGGCTCGGCAAATCTGCCGACAACAAAGAATCAAAAGCATTCTGGAGCCTGATATCCACCGCTTTAAGGTCGCTTGAATTGATATCGCCTTCCTGCGAAACCAGGGAATAAACAGCTTCATCAGCCGAGTTCAAATCAGCAAGTAGTTTGCTTACATCCATCCCCATACTAACAGCCCCATCGTTAGAATATCAGTTCCGCACAATATACCTGCGCGGTTGAACCGAATTAACCTAACCAAACGCAAAATCGATTCGCGCAGATCGTATAAATGTGTAAGCTATGTGTCGATGGCATAAAGTGGATAATAACTATGCGTAAAATGGATAGTAAAAATTTTGATTTGAACCTGCTGATTGCGCTGGATGTTATTCTGGAGGAGCTGCACATCTCCCGGTCTGCCAAGCGGTTAAACATCAGCCAATCTGCTACAAGTCGTGCCCTCGCCAAGTTGAGAGACATGTTTGATGATCCCCTTATCGTAAGAGTATCAAAGGGTTATCAGAGAACGCCAAGAGGAGAATCCCTTGTTAAAAGCGTAAAATCCATACTCAGCGAGGTTGAGAGTACCTTCGAAACTCAGGAATTCGAGCCGGCAGAGTTTAAAGGAGAACTCACGATCTGTACGCTGGATTATGGAGAAGCGGTACTTCTGCCTGCCATAATGGAAAAGGTGTCTCAGGAAGCGCCAGGTGCTACAATCAAGATAATACACCGGAAGATCTACTCGATTTCTGAAGTTCTGGATGGTAATGCGGATATTCTGCTTGGGACTATTCCTGACAATCCACCCAAACACTGTAACGCACAGTTTCTATACTCAGACCGATTTGTATGTGTGGTCAGTAAGGATCATCCGCTAGCCCGCAAAACCATCACTCTTGAAGATTATGTCAGCTACCCACACTCCATCATCCATACGGGCGAGAGTCCTGGTACCTCCATCGATGTGGCTTTGGCGAAGATTGGAAAGTCCCGCCATATCATGAAAAGCAGTCCGCACTTTGCGGCTTCGGTGTTCTCGATCGTAAATACCAACATGATTCAGACTATCCCTCTGCGACTGGCAGGCAAACTGCTTCTTTATTCAGATCTTGTGGTAAAGGAGCTTCCTTTCGAAACGGGAGCGGTGGAAATCGGTCAGATGTGGCACCGTCGGAATTCTGAAAACCTGGCTCATCGCTGGTTCAGGCAATTGATCAAGTCCGTTGCTTCCTGAAATGGACGGTCAAAACCAGGTTGGTTTCACCCATGCGTTAAAATATCGCAATTCTTCGATTGGCTAAAAATTGAGACTGAAATCAAATCCAGAGAGAGTGTTTTGCGTCTAAATTTTAAATTTCATTCCCGCCAAGCCTTTATTCCAATTGATCGAATTTCTCATTCGCCATATAAACCGGGTTATGACTTCGCCAGCGGATATAGAAAAAATGATTGCTGCCATTGCGCTTGGCAGCCGCGCTGACTTCGAAAAGCTATATCAGGCAACCTCCGCGAAACTTTTTGGTATTTGTTTACGTATATTAAATGACAGAATGGAAGCTGAAGAAGCTTTACAGGAAGCATATGTGAAAGTTTGGAAATCTGCCGACAGGTTTTCTGTAGGGAAGGCCAGTCCGATTTCCTGGTTGTCCACAATTGCGCGGAATTGCGCAATTGATCTTTATAGAAAAAGGAAGCCAGAGTCGGGTGAGCTAGATGAAGCAGAGATTGTTGCGGATGACACACCATCGCCGGAAGCTCTTGCAGTGATTTCGGATGATGTGAGAAAAATGAATATATGTATGAAGGAACTGAATGAGAAACATGCTGAGGCGATTAGGAGGATATACCTTAGTGGATGGACATATGATGAGGCCGCGCAAGAGCTTGATATGCCGCTAAATACGGTTAAAACTTGGGTGCGCAGAGGTCTTATCAGTCTGAGGGAATGTTTAAGCCGATGAGTAAGAACAGTAAATTGGATAACAAAGATCTACAGCTCTCAGCTGAATACGCCCTTGGTGTGCTAAACGCCAAGGATCGCAGCCATGTGGAATCACGCATGATTTCCGATGCTGAATTGCGCTCAGAAGTAGCTGGCTGGGAAGCACAACTGGCACCGATGCTTGAGGAAGTGGATGAAGTTCCACCTCCTGCACGGGTCTGGCAGGCTATTGAGAACAGAGTGGCACCAGAAGAACAGTTGCATACACCAGTACCGGGCGGTGCTTCGATCTGGAAGTGGCTGACCGGTTTGACGTCCACTGCAGCCGTCGCCTGTTTCGGGTTGATGGTGTATGTGAGCGGTGGTGACTTCACTGGTGCAAAATTCGCTGCCCTTCAGGATCAATATAATGAGATGCAGGCAGAAGCCGACACATTACGTCAGTCACTGGAAGTGGCGAAAACTGAGGGTGAAGAAGCCAGTTCCAAACT
>CAWUJF010000205.1:0-5913 GCA_963922405.1 uncultured Hyphomicrobiales bacterium
GATTGCCATGAAGCTTGATGGCGATGATGGCATTGTGGGTGTGGAAACCTGTTCTGAGGAAGCAACCGTATTGCTCACCTCATCCAAAGGTCAGGCCATACGCTTCCCGGTTACTGATATTCGGGTGTTTGCCGGACGTAACTCTGTCGGTGTTCGCGGCATTAACCTGGCAGCAGGCGATGAAGTGATCTCCATGACCATTCTCAATCCAAGCAAGGCGGAAGCCTGGGAACGCACAGCCTTCCTCAAGCAGAAGCGTGCTCTTATGGCCGCAGAGAATGGTGAAGAGATGGAGCCTGTTGCTGACGAACCGGAGGAAGAAGGTGAGGGCGTGCTAAGTCCTGAGCGCTACAGTGAGTTGGAAGCCAGCGAGCAGATGATCCTCACATTGTCTGAGAATGGTTTCGGTAAACGTTCCTCCAGTCATGAGTACCGGGTATCCGGACGTGGCGGGAAGGGCATCGCTGCCATGGCTGTCAATGACCGGAACGGTAACCTTGTCTCGTCATTCCCGGTTGAAGAAAACGATGAAGTGATGCTGGTAACCGATGGTGGTCAGCTGATCCGTTGTCCGATCCGGGATATCCGCGTTGCGGGTCGTTCAACCCAGGGCGTGACCGTCTTCAAAACCGCTGAAACCGAGAAGGTTGTGAGTGTCGAACACATCTCTGAAACCGAAGAGGATGATGCGGAAGAAGAGGGTGTTGATGAAACTGCTGCAGTTGAAACTGCTGCAGTTGAAACTGCTGCAGTTGAAACTGGTGCAGATGAAAAGGGTGCAGAAGAATAACCTCTAGGGTTGTTCTCCCGGCACCCGATTTGTCATTACTCGATTGCCGGTAAAGACAAGATAGTCACGTCTGCAGCATCTTCCCGTAGTTGATGGACTGGCCTCAGATCGGGGTCGTCTAACCATTCCTGAATATTTTTCTCATTGGGGAATGAAAGGACAACTCCTTTCGTAGGCCCATGAGGTTCTGACAAGGCTTTGGTGTTTGCTCCACCGGCTATCGGCTTGCCGCCGTGTTTTGCAACGGCGCTACCGCCAACTGCTTGATATTCAATCAATTTTTGTTCGTCTTTTACAACCAATGTGACAATTGCATAATGGGTCAATTCTAAACTCCTTTGTCTGATGACAAAGCAATAACATTGATATAGCCTGTGCATAATTCATCAATTAGGCGCAAGCCATGTACGAAAATAGAAGTCTGTTTAACGATTGGGATGTGTTGCGGCTGGTGCTTTATATTGAGCGCTTTGGCGGAGTATCAGGTGCTGCCAGAGCTATGAAAGTAACGCATGCAACGATCTCAAGGAGACTTGCAAAAGCCGAGGAAAGTTCAGGCGTTGTCTTCTTTGACAGACTGCCTGCTGGTCTTCGCCTTACAAAGGCAGGTGAAGCAATTCTCAAACATGCCCAGAGGATTGAGCCGGAGTTTGATGCGCTTGAACGTCAACTAACCGCCTATGATGATGAGTTGGCGGGTGCACTCCGCGTCACAATTCCCCCACTCATGATGATTACCTCTTTGCGTGAAGCGGTGGTGGATTTTGCTACAAAATATCCGATGATCAAGCTGGAATTTGCCGGTGACAACAATCTCCTCAACCTGCATCAGCGGGAAGCTGATGTAGCTATTCGTATTACACGCAAACCACCTGAAACACTGTGGGGTCGAAAGCTGACTGATCAACATGCAGGATATTATGCAGCCACGCACTGGCATGAAAAACACAAGTCCAAACGCGATGATCTAATGCAGGATCTGCCAGTCATATCGTTTTCGACCTGGTCAACACTGATACCGAAAACTCTTTCCGTAATTTATCCAAACGCAAAATCGGTTGCTGTCAGTGATGACATGATAACCGCAATTGAACTTGTCAGAGCAGGCCTTGGTATTACTCGCATGCCAAGGGTAATTGGTGATGCACTAGATGATCTGGACCGGGTGTCTACCATACCCTGGGAACCATATTCTCCTGTATGGCTGCTTACGCACCCAGACATAAAAAGAGCACCCAGGGTGGAATTGTTCATGAAATTTGTTGCGGAGCACATCAGAGATCAAAAGAGCGCCTATGTGGCTCCGCGTTCTTAGTTGGAATTATTCATCTGCCTTGCGCAAACGAGCGAGCAGGCTTGAAGTGTCCCATCTGCTGCCGCCCATACGCTGAACTTCCGAATAAAACTGATTGACGAGAGCTGTTACTGGCAGGCTTGCGCCATGTTGCTCTGCGGTTTCAAGGCAAATGCCCAGATCCTTACGCATCCAGTCCACTGCAAAACCGTGTTCGTATTCGCCCTTGTCCATGGTTTCCCAGCGATTTTCCATCTGCCATGATTGGGCTGCACCTTTGGAGATTACGCCCATTACGGCTTCAACGCTCAGGCCGGCTTTTTGAGCAAAGTGAACCCCCTCGGACAGACCTTGAACCAGTCCGGCAATGCAAATCTGATTGACCATTTTGGTGAGCTGTCCGGCGCCTGTTGGACCCATCAGACCAACCATGCGAGCATAACAATCGATGACTGGTTTGGCCTTTTCAAAAATAGCTTCGTCTCCACCCACCATCACTGTCAGGACACCGTTTTCTGCACCGGCCTGACCGCCGGAAACGGGGGCATCCAGGAAGTCGAATTTCCGCTCTGCAGCAGCAGCGGCAAGTTCGTGAGCCACAGCAGCTGAGGCGGTTGTGTTATCGATGAAAACAGCGCCATCCTTGATGGTTTCAAAAGCGCCACCTTCACCGGTCGTAACGCTGCGCAAATCATTGTCGTTGCCTACGCAACAGAACACAAAATCACAATCTTTTGAGGCTTCGGCTGGTGTTGCGCCGTGGCTACCGCCAAATTCCGCAACCCATTGTTCCGCCTTGGCTGTGGTGCGGTTATAGACACTTACTTCATGGCCTGCTTTGGCGATGTGCCCTGCCATGGGATAACCCATAACCCCCAAACCAATAAAAGCCACTCTTGCCATTTGCATGTCCTTCCTGTCTAAGACTAAAATCAAGTTCAAGTTAGTATGTGAGGTTTTATAGCAATGATGCGTTTTGGCAAATGGTTGTTTGGCGGAATTATGGTGCTGCTTGTTCTGGCACTGTTGGGAGTGGGAATAATCTACCTGCTGCTGCGCCAAACCCTGCCTGAAGATAACGCCACAAAACAGCTCGCCGGTCTTGGCGCTGACGTGGAAGTGGTCTTTGACGCTCATGCAATTCCGCACATCAAGGCGGCTTCGTATGATGATGCCATCAGGACGCTTGGTTATATTCATGCACGCGACCGTCTGTGGCAGATGGAGTTTCTCCGTCGCGTAGGGCAAGGGCGGTTGTCGGAAGTCTTGGGTGAAACGACCGCAGATACAGACGTATTCCTGCGCACATTGGATATGGCAAGCGGTGCGGAAGCATCATTCGATAAGTTGTTGCCAGAAACGCAAAAAAGCCTCATTGCCTATGCCGAAGGTGTGAATGCCTACATCAATCGAGAGCTTGATCTTTTTGAGCCTGTAAGCGGTGTTGAGTACATGGTGCTTGGCAACAAACCCGAAGAGTGGAAGCCCTGGTATTCAGTTCTGACACTTAAGGTCATGGGTCTGACACTTGCCAAGAACATGGATAACGAGATCCAGCGTCTCACACTTGCTTCAGACGGTTTCAGCCCAAAGGAAATTGACGAGATTGTCACCTACAACCCAAAGCAAAACCCCATTCCATTACCTGATCTGAGAGAGATTTACGGGTTTGGGGAAGATGGCAAGGATCGTTCAGAAGTAGAGCAGACTTCAGGTTTGATCGATACGCTCAAAGAGGCTGAAACTGACTTTGCGATGCTTTGGCCCACTGGCCGGTCAGCATCAAACAATTGGGTAGTTTCAGGCAGCAGAACCGACACTGGCAAACCTATTCTGGCCAATGATCCGCATTTGGGACTTACAGTGCCTTCTGTATTTTATCTGGCGCATATGTCCTTTATGCATGGTTCAGAGACAAGAAACGCAATTGGTGGCACTATTCCCGGCATTCCTTTCCTGATAGCCGGACGCAATGATCGTGTAGCTTGGGGTCTGACCACAACCTATCTCGATACACAGGATGTATATGTGGAACGTCTTAATCCTGAAAATTCTGATGAATATCTCACACCTGATGGGTGGAAATCATTCGAGATGGAAGAGGTGGAGATCAAGGTTTCCGGTGCTGAACCTAAAAAGTTCACACGTAGAGTGAGCAGACATGGTCCGGTTTTGCCTGAAGACTACAAGAAGCTGAAAGACATCTTGCCAGATGGTCATGTGGCAGTTTTGCAATGGAACGGCTCGTCACCCGCCGACACAACGATTGACACGCTTCGCGGCAACTCACTTACAGACAATGTGAACGATTTCGTGGCGGGAGTAGAACGGGCCATTACTCCAATGCAATCGGTTGTGGTAGGCGATGTGGACGGCAACATCGCACTTGTGAACCCAGGTGAAATTCCACTTCGTGATCAGTTTGATAATCCGTTTAACGGTCGTGCTCCATTGCCGGGCTGGGAAAGTAAATATGATTTGCTTGGCATGCTTCCCTCAAAGGATGTGCCTCGCTTCATCAATCCGGAAAGCGGAGCGCTGGCGACAGCAAATTCAAACTTCCTGCCTAATGGTTATCCCGTTCATATGACCTATGACTGGGCAGAACCTTATCGCCAGACGCGTGTGGAAGACTTGGTCATCGGTACAACAAAAACTCATACGACTGATCTTTCCAGAGAGATTATGTCGGATACGATTTCGCTTCCATTGTTGAAGCTGGCGGAACTATCCAAAAACAGTATTCCAGCAAGTGCCGGTCGCAAGGGTGATATCGTCAAAGCGATCCAGGAATGGGACGGTAGGATGGATGCGGACAAGCCAGAGCCGATCATCATGATGGCCTGGTTCAGGCACTTGCATGATGCGATTTTTGCAGATGATCTGGGAAATCGATATGAGGGATTTGGCAGAGCACGCATTACCCGTGTATTGGGTGTCTTGAGTGAAGGAACAAGCAGGGATTGGTGCGATAATATCGATACTGCAGAAACAGAGACGTGCTCCCAAATTATGCAGTCCGCACTGGATGCCGCAATTGAAGAATTGGACGGTCTACAGGGGGCAGACTGGGTCAAGTGGGAATATGGCAAAGAGCATACGGCCCTTCATTCGCACCGTCCGTTTGGTCAGGTGGAGCCGCTAGCGCAATTTTTCAACATAGAGTTCCCGTTTGCCGGCGGGCCATATACGCTTCATCGTGCACAAATTGATTTCCGTGAAAAGGATGGTCCTTATAAAGCCAGATGGGGTGGAGCTTATCGTGCAGTTTATGATTTTTCCGATCTGAACAAGTCGATCTTCATCCAGGGTACGGGTCAAAGCGGGCACGTGATGTCATCTAATTATCGCGACTTTGCAGCAAAATGGCAGAACTCGGAATTTGTCCCGATGAGCACTGATCCCGGTGACTACAATCAGGGTGCAATTGGTACATGGAAATTCAGACCATGAAATATCTAGATTGTTTTCGATTTCTCATAACACTTGTTTTGAGCTTGGGAAGTATAGGTATCGCTTTTGCTGATGGTATTGTCGGTTCCGTCACATCCGCACCAATTTATCCAAACGGGATTGTGGTCGATGAGCGTTCCGGGTTGAATATCAATCTCCAGAATGATCAAAACCCCGGGTTCTTGTTCATGAACCCGGAAGTGCGTGGTTATGGCTTACCTCCCGGAGGTAGTATGGAAATTGAGCTGGTAAGCGGCTTTCAACGAGATCCGAACGTTCCTCTTGACGGAAGTTCATTGCTTCTCACGTCAGGCACACCGCAGCAGGGATTGCCGGGGCGTTTATCAGGCTTTGAAGTACTGGAAGGAAAGAACGA
>CAWUJF010000206.1:0-5893 GCA_963922405.1 uncultured Hyphomicrobiales bacterium
AATTTGTTCGTTATCAATGCGATGGACCGGACTACCAAAATCGTGGAGACCTATAAATCGGTCTTCCCATTTGTGCTGTCCGATATCATACGAACAGGCATCTTGGTCGCTTTCCCGGGCATCACCTTGTTCTTGCTCAGAATGTTCTCCTGATACATGCCTGGTGTCTTTGCTTCGTCCAACCGGAAGTTTCTGAAGTATTCGACCGTATTAACAAGACCCTCGGCGAGCTGAATTTTGGGTTCCCATTCAAGTAGCTTTTTTGCTTTGGAAATATCTGGCTTGCGTTGCTTCGGATCGTCGTTAGGCAAAGGCATATAGACAAGCTCTGACTTGCTGCCTGTCAGCTCGATCACGGTCTCTGCAAGTTCACGAATTGTGAATTCAATCGGATTGCCAAGATTGATTGGACCGGTGATCTCTGGGCCCGTAGCCATGAACCTCATGAAGGCATCCGTCAGGTCATCCACATAACAGAAAGATCTTGTCTGCTGACCGTCGCCATAGAGTGTGATGGGTAGGTTGTTCAGAGCCTGAATAATGAAATTGGAGACAACGCGACCATCTGATGGATGCATTCTTGGCCCGTAAGTGTTGAAGATCCGGCCTACTTTTATCTCAACCTGGCGTTCCCGGTGGTAATCGAAAAACAGTGTTTCCGCGCAGCGTTTGCCCTCATCATAACAGGACCGGATACCGATTGGGTTCACATTCCCCCAATATTCCTCTGTCTGAGGATGGGTGTGAGGATCCCCGTAAACCTCGCTGGTTGAAGCCTGAAATATCTTAACGCCAAGACGCTTTGCCAAACCCAGCATGTTGATAGCACCGATCACGGAAGTCTTCGTGGTTTGGACTGGATCATGTTGGTAGTGGATCGGTGAAGCGGGACACGCAAGGTTGTAAATTTCATCCACCTCCACAAATAGAGGGAAGGTGATGTCATGCCGCATAAACTCAAAATTCGGATGCTGCAGCAGATGCTTGATGTTTTCTTTTGTCCCTGTGAACAAATTATCGACGCAAAGAACTTCATTACCTTCGGCAAGCAATTTGTCGATCAGGTGCGACCCAAGAAACCCGGCGCCACCCGTAACCAAAACTCTTTTACGCAAGTTATAATGCCGTGCCATTATGAAATAATTCCCGTCAACCTAGATACTCAATGTATTAATGCAAGAATTATGCCAACTTCAGGCGCAGTAGGTCACACACAGCGGAGGCGTTAAGCCATTGTCTTTAATGGTTATTATTGGAAATGCATTGTTACGCCTATGTTTCAAGGCGTAACAACAGATCCTTCGCATCAATCTGGTCGCCGCGTTTAACGCACACTTCTGCAACCTTGCCAGACACTTCTGCATGAAGTGCGGTTTCCATCTTCATAGCCTCAATTGAAACAAGTACATCACCAGCTTCCACATCCTGCCCAGGCTCAACCATGATGGTTGAAATAACACCCGGCATAGGTGCGCCAATCTGGTTTGGATCATCCGCATCTGCCTTTTGTCGGGCAACGGCAGCCTCAGCACCGTGCAGACGATCTGGTACCCTTGCACGTCTTGGCTGACCATTGAGTTCAAAGAAGACCGTTACCATGCCTTGCTCGTCCATATCTGAAACGGCGAGACAACGGATTACGAGAAGCTTCCCTTTCTCGATTTCCACCATGATTTCTTCTCCGGCCTTCATACCGTAGAAGTACACTGGCGTGGGGAGAGTGGAGGTAGGGCCGAAAGCTGATTGCGCGAGGGCATAGTCTTTAAAGACCTTCGGATACATGAGGTAGGATGCAAATTCCGTATCACTCACTTCCCGGTCAATCTGTCCCTGAATGTCAGCTCGCTCTGCGTCGAGATCTGCTGGTTCCATTAGAGCGCCAACACGATCTGCCAGCGGTGCTTCACCTTTGAGAACCTTTTTCTGGAAAGCTTCAGGCCAACCACCTTTCGGGAAACCCAGTTCACCACGCATCATGGAGACAACAGATTCTGGGAATGCGATGTCCTTTTCAGGGTCTTCCAGATCTTCCCGGGACAAATCCTGGCTCACCATCATGAGCGCCATGTCACCTACCACCTTCGAGGATGGGGTAACTTTCACAATGTCACCCATAATCTCGTTGACCACTGCATAGGCCTTTGCCACTTCATTCCAACGTGTGTCGAGATTTAGAGAACGGGCTTGTTCCTTCAGGTTTGTATACTGACCACCAGGCATTTCGTGAAGATAGACTTCTGAGGCCGGTGATTTCACATCACTTTCAAAACCGGCATATTGGGCGCGAACCTGCTCCCAGTAGAGCGAAATTTGACGTATCGCATCCGCATCAAGGCCTGGATCACGGTCAGACCCTCGAAGCGCCTCCACGATTGAGCCAAGGCAAGGTTGCGATGTGCCACCAGAGAATGCATCCATGGAAGCATCCACTGCATCCACGCCGGACTCCACAGCCGCAAGAACTGTTGCTGCTGA
This sequence comes from uncultured Hyphomicrobiales bacterium, assembly GCA_963922405.1. GTDB lineage: Bacteria > Pseudomonadota > Alphaproteobacteria > Rhizobiales > Rhizobiaceae > JAALLB01. The sequence continues at coordinate 2,476 of CAWUJF010000206.1, forward strand.
TATGCCGGATGTATCGTGCGTATGGAAATGGATTGGTAGATCGGTTACTTCGCGGATAGCAGGGAAAAGGATCCGTGCCGCCGCAGGCTTCATGAGACCTGCCATGTCTTTGATAGCAATGATATGAGCGCCTGACTTCTGAAGCTCTTCGGCCATTTCCAGGTAATACTTCAGGTCGTATTTGCTTCTGCTTGGATCAAGAAGGTCACCGGTATAGCAAATGGTGGCTTCCAACAATTTGTCAGTTTCCAGAACAGCGTCCATACATACACGCATATTGTCGATCCAGTTTAAAGAATCGAACACGCGGAAAATGTCCACGCCACCTTTTGCAGCTTCGCGCACCCAGTGTTGAACCACATTATCGGGGTAGGCGGTGTAGCCAACACCGTTTGAGCCACGGACCAATGCTTGTAGTAAAAGGTTCGGTGCACATTCACGAATGCTCGCAAGCCGCTCCCAAGGGTCCTCGGTTAGAAAACGCATAGCCACGTCAAACGTCGCACCTCCCCAGCATTCCAAAGACAGAAGTTGCGGCAGAGCTTTTGAATAGGCTTGTGCAATTTTCACAATGTCATGGGTGCGAACCCGTGTGGCGAGCAAAGACTGATGGCCATCGCGCATGGTGGTATCAGTCATGAGGACCTGATTTTGACTTCTCATCCATTCAGAGAATGCCTTAGGGCCATCTTGCTCAAGTCTCTGCCTGGTGCCATCGACAATTTGATTTTCAAACCATGGCACTTGCGGTGCTGGAAGACCTTCTTTTGGATGTGGTCTGTCCCGGGCTTCAGGATGCCCGTTCACGGAAACATCGGCAATGTAGTTTAGTAGACGCGTTGCACGGTCGCGGCGTTTCACTTTCTCAAACAGTTCAGGCGTCGTATCGATGAACTTGGTTGTATAAGTGTTATCCAGGAAACTTGGGTGAGAAATGATGTTTTCCAGGAATGTGAGGTTCGTTGCCACGCCACGAATACGAAATTCGCGCAATGCCCGGTCCATTCGCTTGATGGTTTCCTGATATGTGGGAGCCCAAGCGGTAACCTTCTCCAGCAAGGGGTCATAATATCTGGTGATCACAGCACCGGAATAAGCCGTCCCACCATCTAGCCTGATGCCAAATCCGGTTGCGCCGCGGTAAGCGGTGATGCGCCCATAGTCGGGAATAAAGTTCTGTTCAGGATCTTCAGTTGTAATCCGGCATTGAAGAGCATGACCATTGAGGTGAATGTCCTCTTGTGCCGGGACGCCAGAAGCTTCGGTGCCGATTTTGTGTCCATCAACCAGATGAACCTGCGCCTTGATAATATCGATGCCTGTAACTTCTTCAGTAACAGTATGTTCCACCTGTACCCGTGGATTAACTTCGATGAAGTAGAACGCTTCGGTTTCCATATCCATCAAGAATTCGATCGTACCGGCACCAAGATAGTTGGTGGCATTAGCGATCTTCAAAGCATAGCCACAAAGCTCTTGCCGTTTTTCCTCGCCCAGATATGGCGCGGGCGCTCTTTCAACCACTTTCTGATTTCGTCTTTGGACAGAACAATCGCGCTCAAACAGATGCACTGCACTTCCTTGTCCGTCACCCAGAATTTGAACTTCCACATGGCGCGCACGTTCAACGAGCTTTTCAAGGTAGATCTCATCCTTGCCGAATGCAGCTGAGGCTTCACGACGCGCTTCAAGTGCTTCCGTTTCCAGGTCTTGTGGTGATCTGATAACGCGCATACCGCGACCGCCGCCACCCCAGGAAGCTTTCAGCATAATCGGATAGCCGATCTCTTCCGCCATCTTTTTGATTTCTTCCACATCATTTGGCAATGGGTCAGTTGCAGGAACCACGGGTACTCCGGCTGATATGGCGAGGTTACGTGCCGCAACCTTGTTGCCAAGCGCCCGCATGGTTTCGGCTTTTGGCCCGATAAAGGTCAGACCCGCTTCTGCACAGGCATCAACGAATTCAGGACTTTCTGATAAAAGACCATAACCTGGATGAATGGCATCAGCCCCAGACAACTTTGCTACCCGGATGATCTCATCGATGGAAAGGTAACTTTCAATTGGACCCAATTGGTTTTCAAGATGAGGACCCTTGCCGATCTGGTAGGCTTCATCGGCCTTAAACCGATGCAAAGCAAGCTTGTCTTCTTCAGCCCAAACGGCCACCGTTTTCAATCCAAGTTCGTTAGCGGCACGGAAAACTCGTATTGCAATTTCTGAGCGGTTGGCGACCAGGATTTTCTTTATCGGCATATTGGGGTCCTTTGCAGATAGGATTAATCAAATTCCTCCGCGACTTGAATTATACTGCTGTTGTCATTTCATCAATGACTCAAATCAAAATTCTCTGATGAATTCAGCATGCTAGCCGGAACTACTCAGACCTTTTCGCCAGCAGGACGTAAAACAAGACTGTAAGTCCCAAAATTGAAGAGGTCAGGATTTTAATGCTTCCAGATTGGCAAATAGGTCTAGCGCTTCAGGATTTGCGAGAGCCTCACGGTTCTTCACTTTACGCCCGTGAACGATATCTCTCACGGCCAGTTCGGTGATCTTACCAGACTTGGTTCTTGGTATGTCTTGAACCGCAATTACCTTGGCCGGCACGTGCCTTGGAGAGGCGCCGGTTCTGATGCGTTGCTTGATTTCTTTTTCCAGAGTTTCGTCCAGTTGAACATTCGCGGCAAGGCGCACAAACAGGACCACGCGTACGTCGTTATCCCATTGTTGTCCGATACATAGCCCTTCTTCCACCTCAGGCATTTGCTCAACCTGATTGTAGATTTCAGCTGTACCTATCCGCACTCCACCGGGGTTCAACGTGGCGTCAGAGCGGCCATGGATGATCATACCACCATTTTCTGACCATTCCGCAAAATCTCCATGGCACCAGACATTGTCAAATCTGTCGAAGTAGGCGTTGTGGTATTTTTCCCCATTGGTGTCATTCCAGAACATGACAGGCATGGAAGGGAAAGCATGAGCGCAAACAAGCTCTCCCTTGCCCGATTGCATTGGATTTCCATCATCGTCCCAGACTTCCACTTTCATAGCGAGGCATGGGCCCTGAATTTCGCCTTTGAAGACTGGTTTGCTCGGAATGCCAGCCACAAAGCAGCCCATAATATCTGTTCCCCCAGACATGGATGCCAGATGAACATCCTTGATCATGCCGTCATAGACAAAATCGAAGTTTTCAGGAGCAAGGGGCGACCCGGTCGATGACAGTAACCTGACAGAAGAAAGGTCATGTGTTTCTATGGGCCGCAAGCCGGCATTTCGCACGGCATCGATAAATTTCGCAGAAGTACCAAAAAGTGTAAAACGCTCTTTTTCCGCGTAATCGAACAACACCTTCTGATCTGGTGCAAACGGAGATCCATCGTAAAGCATCAAAGTCACGCCGCTTGAG
>CAWUJF010000207.1:0-5855 GCA_963922405.1 uncultured Hyphomicrobiales bacterium
GCGTCGTTCAATCTGTCGGATGTAACCGGTTCGTGAGGCAACGCCCTAAACCCAATTGGGAATCTGGGAAGTTGGAGAATCACTGATGAAATATGATTATTCATTTTCAGATTGCATTCCGAATTATCTTCTCTAGTTTTAGCTGCACTGTGTTGCTGTGAAGTGGATGTGTTTTGCATAGAATCGATAACCTTCAATATGCCAATTGGTCCGAGAAAATCTTCCGCCAGATGCGAGAAGGCAAGGTGGATGCAGTCCACGCAACCATCTGTTATCACGAGAATTTTCGAGAAACTGTAGCCAATATTGAAAAATGGAATTTATGGTTCGAACAGTTTCCTGATCTCATTTTTCACGGGCGAACCGGTGATGATGTGAGAAAGGCAAGGGAAACGGATCGCACAGCAATTTTCTTCGGGTTTCAGAACCCATCCCCCATAGAAGATGATATCGGTCTGGTCGAAATCTGCCATATGCTGGGCGCACGTTTCATGCAGCTCACCTATAACAATCAGTCCCTGCTTGCGACCGGATGTTATGAGGTGGAAGACACGGGCATAACGCGCATGGGCAAGCAGGTTATCAAGGAGATGAACCGGGTTGGCCTCGTGGTTGATATGAGCCATTCAGCGGAACGTTCCACCCTTGAAGCAATCGAGGTTTCCGAGCGCCCGATTGCCATTACCCATGCGAACCCGGCGTTCTGGCATCCCGCTCTTCGAAACAAATCCGACGACGTGCTTAAAGCGTTAGGTGCTTCCGGTGGCATGTTGGGATTTTCGCTTTACCCGCATCATCTCAAAGACAAGACGAACTGCACGCTTGCCTCTTTCTGCGAGATGATTGCCCGTACGGCTGAACTGATGGGTGCGGACAATATCGGCATTGGATCGGACCTTTGCCAGGATCAACCAGACAGTGTGGTGGAATGGATGCGTGTGGGTCGCTGGAGCAAGCAGATTGATTATGGTGAGGGAAGTGCCACAGACGCTGGTTTTCCTCCGATGCCTGATTGGTTTCAGGACAACCGGCATTTTGATAATATTGAGGCGGGACTGAGCGAGGCAGGCTTTTCAGCTTCCGAAGTTGCTGCAATAATGGGTGAGAACTGGCTTCGGTTTTACGACAATAATTTCGTGGCGGCGTGAGGTGAGATTGCATGACTTTATCTGAGCAAAATCAAAGGTCGAATTCACATATGCGCAGCCCTGATCAGGTGATGCGCCTGAAAAGAATGGGGAGTTTTCATCAGTCACGCCTGAGCTTCATGCGCGTGTTGCTAAGACGGTTACGTGAACAAAACTGGCGCTTTGACCGACCTCATTTCGATATTGATGATGCCGGCACAGGTGTTGCCACCTATCGGGCTATCGGTCTTGAAAATACCTATACGCTGGTGGCATTTGCCCATGATCTGCCGGATGAAAAACGTTCTGACCGGGTTATTGCAGATGCATGGGATGCAACATTTACGCTTTTTGATGGCGAACCCTCACAGGACGACATCAAGCGCCTGGCAGACAATGTCCCTCTTCAGGAAGCGGGACGAATTTCTGAGAAAGAATTCGTATTATCCAGGGCTAACAAATCGGTACGGCTTTTCAATCATGTGCTCGATAGCCTTGCTGAAGGTGACCAACCTGATCAAATCGAGATCGAAAAAATCGGTTATCTGATGCGCACCACCGCAGTCTATGGATCCGGTAAGTTTGGTGCGGCGGACAGAAATATCTGGGCTGAGCGGCCTGAGTTTTCCGGTTCGTTTCAACCAGAACTTCTGTCAGTCTGGCTCATCCGGTCTTTCGCGATCGACTGGGTCGAACATCTTGCGCAACTGAAGGGTGGCAACAAGGCTGCCAAACTTAATGCAAAGGCAAAACGAAGTCTTGGTATCGGCAATTCCACCGGTCTCGGAATGGCACCTTTTTTGATCAACCACCCAACACTCATTCACTCATGGATTAATGCGCGAGAAACGGCCCTTGCCCGTGTTTGCGACGTGGCTAATGCAACTGCTGATGAGAAGAGGATATTTCTCAATCTGGTCAAACGGGCAAATCTCAATGCAGAGGGCTGGTTGACAGATCACGACCATCAGGCTGCTAAAGTGCGTTGTCTCCTCAAAGACTTTGAAAAGATTCACGACAAGCTCGACTCGTCGATCCTGGATGAGGATTATCCATGGCAGAAGCTTATTGATTGGGCTGAACAGGAACTCGGATTTGAGGGACAGGAACAACTGGTTTCCCTTGTTTTAGAGCCTTATGGAGGGCTGGTAGATGACCTTGCGCCAACCATGTCTTCGGATGAAGCTTCCAGCTTCCGGATTGATGGCGGTATGAGCGTCGCAGCCCTGAAATCTGAGATTTCGGATCGCTATGGATGGATTGAAGACATTGATTTCGATGGGAAATCGGCTATCGCCCGTGTATGGTACACGTCTGAAGAAAAGCTTGAACCACGTCTTGGCGAACGGTTTGAAGAGGTTCTCGAGCCTTACGAACAACCGCTTTCACCTGGGCGGGACGTGAAGAAGCTGGAACTTGAGCTTGAAAACTGGGGTCAAGACAGCAGCATAGCTGAGTTTTTGCTCAAACATCCAGAACACCGCCATATCGTGCGCCGTATTCAACGCCTGAAGAACTGTCCATATGGTGAAATCTACGACAATACAATTGACGAGAAGATGCTTCCGATTGATCTCCTGCGGTGCAAGCTTTCTTTCTTCGGTGCAACCCGTTTCGATCCCAGATCGGATCGGTGGGTGCGGATCACCATGTATCAGAACGCGCCATACCCTGATGAACTCGCCGAACTTGACCCGGATGAATGCGCTTATCCTGAATTGGACAATGCGTGAGCTGGTCTCTGGGTGAATTCAGGGCCCTGGCCGTGAAAGCCGCGCGAGGCAGTGGGATGCCGTGGGGGCTTGCGGAAGAGGCAGGTTTTGCTGCCGAAAGACTGGAAGCAAACGGGATTTGCGGTGCTGATGCGCTGGCGTCCTACCTTCAGAACGCGGACCCTCTAGACACTGCACATAGCCCGGTTCTGCTCGGCACACGTTTGTCTGATGCTAATTCAACCGAAAACCAGTTTCCCGCACTAATTAACGAGCCCATTCTGATCGTGCCCTTTCTGCAGGATTTTGCAGGCGACAAAACCCTGGTTCTCTCGTGGGGTGCAACCCGAGCATTGATTACAGCTAGTGGCTTTTCGGTTGAGGGTCCTCAACTTGCAGCATCCGGCGAACCGGTAACTTGCGAACTTTCAACGACAGACAAATCCGGTTCTGGTAGCGATCGTACCAGCCGCGTACCGGATGAGCGAAGTGACGCCATGCGAATTCTGGAAGATTTAGCGAAGAAAACCTATGCGCCGGCGACCGAAGAATCGAGAGCTAAAGGAGCTGGTGCAGGCCTAAACGACAATGATTGAGGAAGGTGGCTGGGGTGGCAGGATTCGAACCTGCGCATGGCGATACCAAAAACCGCTGCCTTACCGCTTGGCTACACCCCAAAATGTCCCGTCTCTATAACCGAGACGATTGGCACCTGCAAGGCGATAATTGTGAAAACTTAAGATAAATATATTCTTGCTGTATTTTGCTTAACGCCATAAACAGGTGCAACAAATTTTACAACTCAGGAAGTACAATTCTATGCGCTTTGATGGAACATCCGCTTACGTTGCAGCTGACGATCTGAAAACAGCGGTAAATGCCGCCATAACACTGGAACGTCCCCTACTTGTTAAAGGAGAGCCAGGAACCGGTAAAACCGAACTCGCCAAGCAGGTGGCCAACGCGCTCGACCTAAATCTGATTGAATGGCATGTGAAGTCCACAACCAAAGCGCAACAGGGTCTTTATGAGTATGATGCGGTCTCCAGGCTACGGGACAGCCAGTTGGGTGAAGAGCGGGTCCACGATGTGAAAAATTACATCAAACGCGGAAAGCTCTGGGAAGCGTTTGAGGCCGGAGACAAAAACGTGCTCCTGATCGACGAGATCGACAAAGCGGATATCGAGTTTCCAAACGACTTGCTACAGGAACTGGATCGCATGGAGTTTCATGTGTATGAGACCGGAGAAGTGGTCAAAGCCAAGCAAAGACCCATTGTGATCATCACCTCGAACAATGAAAAAGAGCTCCCAGATGCGTTTTTGCGTCGCTGTTTCTTCCACTACATCCGCTTTCCTGAAACTGATGTTCTGGAGCAGATTGTTGATGTGCACTATCCCGGTATCAAGAAGTCATTGATCCGTGAGGCACTAACACAGTTCTATGAAATCCGAGAAACGCCGGGCCTGAAGAAGAAACCTTCCACTTCAGAAGCACTCGACTGGATCAGGCTTCTCGTCGCTGATGACGTCGACCCGACAGATCTTAGAGGAGATGCATCAAACGCGCTCCCACGCATGCATGGTGCTTTGTTGAAGAATGAGCAGGACGTGCATCTGCTGCAAAGACTGGCATTTATGGCAAAGCAGCAACGCTAGGCTTAAGCAGCGCGTCCAGTGCCGTTAACAAGCTTGTGCACTCCAATGATATCCATGGGCTGACCGAACAAATAGCCCTGGGCGTATTCACATCCAAGCTGCAACAGATCTGTCACGTCTGACTCATACTCTGCGCCCTCGGCGATAATCACCTGATCAAGACCGTGCGCCAGCGCGATTATTGAGCGCATGATCACCAGTCTTTCGTTTTGCATACGCGCCTGAACAAAGGACTTGTCGATCTTAATCGTGTCGAATGGGAACTTCATCAAATAGGAGAGACTGGAATATCCTGTACCAAAATCATCGAGCGAGAGGCCCACTCCCAGCGCCTTGATCCGCTTCAGGATTTGTGTGGAGTATTCAGGATTGTCCATCACCATGCTTTCGGTGAGTTCGATCTTAAGCTGTTCAGGCGGCAATTGGCTCGCTTCCAGTGCGTTTGATATATCGTTGACGATATCGCTGCGTAGCAACTCGCGGCTTGAGATGTTGACACTGACGAAGCACTTGTGCTCCAGATCAACAGTAAGCTCTGCGAAATCTCTTGTGGCCCGTTCGAGTACATAAAGCCCCAATTCGTTGATGAGCCCGGACTGCTCAGCAATTGGCACAAAATCGGGCGGCATCAACGTTCCGAGTTTCGGATGTTGCCAGCGCATGAGTGCTTCAAATCCTTGAATCATGCGATCTTCAAGGCTGACAATAGGCTGGTAATAAAGTTCAATCTGACCCAGTTCCACAGCGCGCTTCAAATCATCAATCAGGATGACGGAGTCGTCCTTAGACTTACGAAATGCCGGACGGAAGGGTTCGGTGCGGTCTCCGCCAAGTTTTTTTGCCTGCCCCATGGCCAGTTCCGCATCGCGGAGCATCTGTTCAGGCATGGCATGTTCTGTGGTCCAACTGGCAATGCCGATGGATGCAGATAGAATGATCTCTTCATCAGCAAAATCAATGGGTGCCTTGATGCTGCGCCTGATGGAATCAGCAAAAGCGGCGATTTTCTTGGGCTCAGACTCCGACAGCAGCAGTAATACAAACTGATCTCCGGCAAGTCGCGCGATACAGTCTCCGTTGCCCAGCAGACGGCCCAATCGGCGAGATAGGGTTAGCAGGATAGTGTCGCCCACAGTAAAACCGAGTTTTGTATTAATCTCCCGGAAGCCATCAATATCGATATGGAAGACGGATGGTCTTAGATCCTCATCTTCTTTTGCGAGGTCAATTATGGTTGCAAGCCGACTTGTGAACAATTCCCGGTTTTCAAGCCCTGTGAGGGGATCACGGATAGAATCCTGGAGCAACCTGTCTTCCGATTTCTTCTGTTCCGTGATGTCTGATAATGTGCCGATGC
>CAWUJF010000208.1:0-5849 GCA_963922405.1 uncultured Hyphomicrobiales bacterium
GAGAAACTCTGAAACAATTGAAACAAACGAACATCAATCTGAAATGAGAATGAAACATGAGCCAACTAAGAAATTTATCATGATCAATGAATATGACGATAATCTCAGGGACACCGAGACAGCACTAGATGTACTGCGTGATGCGATTGAATCTCTAAGTGAAGGTTTCGCGCTTTACGACGACGATAGACGTCTGGTTATGTTCAATCAACGTTATGCCCAAATGAATAAAGGTGTGGCTCATCTCTTAAAGCCAGGGTTAGACTGGGAAATCCTCATGCGTGAAACTGCACGCAAAGGAATATACTCAGATGCTATTGGCAAAGAAGATGACTGGATTACTGACCGGCTGATTAATGGCGTTGAGTTCATCCAGGATTTTGAACTAAAAGAGACTGATGGGAAAACATATCTTGTATCGGTGCATCCAACCAAACTAGGTGGCTTTGTCGTCACGCGCGAGGATATTACAGATAGAAAACAGGTTGAAGCATCTGAGCGTGACGGAGATTTGCTGATCCGCACAGTTTTGGATGCGAGCTCCGCGATTGTCACCATGGCACGAATAGGTGACGGTCAAATACTGTACAGGACACCTGCAGCCCTTCGGATATTTGGACCGACAAAATCGGCAAAAGAACACTTCGTAGATCAAAATACCCGTGCCGATATCATAACTGAACTTTTGGTAGAAGGCAGGGTAGATGATCTGAAAATCGATCTAATTGATGCAAAGAAACGAGTTTTTCCGGCATCAGTTTCCTCCCAAATTGTCGAATACAAAGGCGAGGAAGTTATTGTCACCAGCATTGTCGATCTCACGGTCCAATCAGAAGCAAATGCTTTGATTAGACAGGTCATGGAAGCCTACCCAGCAGCCATTAATATGACCAATGCGGAAACTGGTGAAATACTTTTCGCAACCCCAGAAATTGAAGCACTGTTTGGTCCAGCCGAAAGTTCCAAAGGCTATTACGCAGATCCAGGTGAGCGGGAACGTTACCTCAGAGAGCTTCGTGAAAAGGGTGAGTTGAAAGAAAGAAAAGTTGAGTTTTTAAATGCCAAGGGAGAAAGGTTTTGGGCAGCAGATTCTTCGCGACTGATCAACTATAACGACCAGGAAGTAATCATTTCCAATACCCGAGATTTGACAGAAGAGCTCGCTCTTCAAGAAGAACTTTCAAATCAGAGGGAAATGCTTTTCCAGAATGAAAAGATGTCCGCTCTAGGCGAATTGTTAGCAGGTGTTGCTCACGAATTGAATAATCCGCTTTCTGTTATCGTGGGCCGCTCGTTGATGTTGATGGAAGAGACTACTGATCCGGAACTAGCCACACAAATCGAAAAAATTGGAAATGCTGCTGAGCGTTGTTCGAAAATTGTTAAAACATTTCTAGCGATGGCCAGACAAAAACCTAAGCGCATAGAAAAGGTAGATGTCGCCTCAGTGGTGGAAACAGCGTTGGATGTTGTGAGCTACGGCGATAAAGCCAAAGAGATTCAAATCGAAAGTAAGGGCTTGGGTAACCTGCCAGCAATTGCGGCAGATGCTGATCAGATTGCCCAGGTAATTATTAATCTTGTCATCAATGCCGAGCAGGCAATAAACAATTCTGGAATTGGTGACCTGATAGTTGTCTCAGCTTCATATCAACGAAACCAGGATACGCTAGAACTTTTCGTTGAAGATAATGGTCCTGGAATTCCAAAAGCTATTCAACAGCGCATTTTTGAACCGTTTTTCACTACTAAAGACATTGGCGAAGGAACAGGCATTGGATTGGCCTTCTGTCACCGCATTATCTTATCCCACGGTGGTCAAATAAGATTGGATGCGGGGAAACAAAACGGAAGTCGCTTCAAGATTACACTTCCAATTGCAGAGGCTCCCGATTTGCCTAAAGAGGAAAGTGAGATCCCTTATCAGAAGATCTCTTCAAGAACTGCACTGGTTGTGGATGATGAGGTGGAGGTTGGAGAAATTACAGCAGAAATTTTGAGAAAGGATGGGTTCGACGTAGAGTTAGTTTCTTCCGGTAAGGACGCACTCGAACGCCTATCCCAGGCTGACTACGACATATTTTTATGTGACATGAACATGCCAGAGATAGATGGCAGGGCAATATATGAGGCCATTTCTTCCACGCTACCACATATGCTCAAAAAGACAGCATTTGTCACAGGCGACACGATGGGATCAGCCTCTCAAAAACTACTGGGAGAATCAGGATTGCCTTATCTGGAAAAACCAGTAGCACCTTCAGAGTTTAGAGAGCTAGTTGCAAAGCTAATTTCCGAGCAGAAAGAATAAAAATGGATAACAGTGACACACACATTTTGGTTTGTGATGATGAATTAGAAGTTCGTGATATGCTGCAAGAGTATCTTGGAAAGAAAGGATACAATGTATCAGCAGCTTCATGTGGTGACGAACTTCGAGAGTGTTTATCTTCCGAAAAGATTGATGTCATGATTATGGATATCAACATGCCAAAAGAGGATGGGCTTTCGATACTGAAATCACTTCGTCCTGATATCACAACACCGGTTATCATGCTCACAGCAGCAGGTGACGTGGTAGACCGAATTATTGGCTTGGAAATGGGGGCAGATGACTATCTTGGAAAACCAGTTGATCTAAGAGAATTAGAGGCACGCATCAAAGCAGTTCTAAGGCGTCCTGGACATATAACTGATAAAGTAACCGAGAAAAAAGATGATGAAAAAGAACTCTTTGGTGAATTCGTTCTGGACAAGTCTGCTGCGAAGCTCCTTGCCCCAAGTGGAGATGAGGTTCCTTTAACCGCTATGGAGTACAACCTCCTCAAACTTTTCTCAGATAATAAGGGAAGGGTATTGAACCGGGATCAAATCCTGGAAAAAGCACATGATCGATCTTGGGACCCATTTGATAGGAGTATTGATATCCGCATTTCTAGAATACGCCGTAAAATTGAAAAAAATCCTGAAAAGCCCGAGATTATCAAGACAGTCCGTGGAATCGGTTATCTGTTCGATCCGAGCAAATAAAACTATCAATCAATTATCGTTTATATTCTCTGGCAGTCCGCAAATTCAATGCAATCGCATGCATTGCGATGACGATGCCAGAATTCTCTGAATACCGCGTTTGCATTCCCAGTTCGTCTTTTCGTTTAACAGTCATGGTATATCTCCCAAGTGATTTTGTTGGGGAGTTAATGAACCTTGTTTGTTTCGGTTTTATTTCGTTGCTGACCTCTTAGTGTTTCAATTGTTTCAGAGGCAAAATTTATTGGTACAGCTAATTGATAGATTAAATGCTCGGTGGGTGTACTAGCATTGATCAAATGATAACCAGCAGTAGGTCTTGTAAAGCAACCGCTTCAGTCACGAAAATGGCATCCACATTTAAGCGGCAATTTTATTGTGAAATTATGAACCTTGAACCAAGGTTGTAATTTATCGAGCAGCAAGTCTTCAATGAACCAGCGGTATCGCTAGTTAAATGACCAATTTATACCAACTTTTGCAAGCAAACCGTCCTCAACAACGAAGGCATTTCCTGCGTCACCGCCGCCAATATTGGAAAGATCTGTTGATTCATCAAAGTCCAGATAAAGGCCTTCCACTTGAATACTCAGGCTTTCATTTACAGCCCACTCCATACCAGCACCATAGGCTAAGCCTGTCTCGCTAAAGTCGACATTCTGCCCAGTCGACAGGCCGGTAGGATCAACCAATTCACCTTCGATAAATGCGACACCTGCTGTTCCGTAAACAAGAAGGTCCCCATCTGCATAACCAAGCCGTCCGCGAACTGTCGCAACGTAATCCGTTTCAAGTTCAAGACGATCAACCCTACTATTTGCTTCTCTAGTAACACCATCCCAGTCAATAAACGATATATCCGCCTGTATACCCGCTACAAAGTTATCAAGTTGGTAGTTCCAACCGATGGTTCCACCACCGAGAATTCCAGCATCTGAAATGCCACCCAGGTCAATTGTACTATCACTGTCAGTCGTATCGAAGGCACCGGAGGTATCAAGCAATCCGGCTCCGATATAACCACCAAGGAAAAGACCAGCCCAATCGTGGACCTCTTCATCCTCGTTAATATCAAACACTGGAGCTCCATCGAAATTCCAGCTGACACCGGCCCGGAAAGTCAGGATATCATCAACTTCAAAGAAGTCTTCAGTTTGCACTCCGATTCCAAATCCGCCATCAAGGCCCACATTCTTTTCGAAACTCGCATACAACCATTCTGTGCGAAGCCGCAAATTGTTGGACGCTGCCCATTCGATACCAAAGCCACCGACTGGCCCAGCCACGTCAACTTCAACGCTTCCACCACCACCATCAGTGGTGGTCAGATCTCCGCCAAGAAATGCCACACCTGCAGTGGCGTAGAAGAGCACATCATCATCCACGATACCCACACGTCCACGCACGGAAGCCAGATAATCTGCATCGAATGAAGTTATTGACTCACCAGCAGCGGCAAAACCTTCAGCTTCATTTACTGTTTCATCAAAATCCAAAAAGGATAAATCACCCTCAATGCCGAGTAGGAAATCATCTTCTAGAAAATTCCAACCGATATGGCCGCCGCCAATCAAACCAAACCCATCCAGGGCACCAAGGTTTGTGTAGCTCGACGTGGTGAACTGAAAGTCTCCTTCAGAATTAACGCCATTAATTCCAATATGAAATCCCAGATACGGGCCTGACCAATCATGGCTGCTGGCTAAACGCTCATCTATTTGTAGTTGTGAATCTGCAGAAAACGATGGTGAAGCATATGACAAGATCGCCACTGCCGCCGCACTAATTAGAAGCTTATTTTTTAAACCCTGACCGCTCATGACCCATTCCCTGCTAGCGCCAAACACTTGAGTGCCCACTTACTGACCTTAAGCCTACTCAAAAGTTCAATGAAACTCATCTTAAAAGTTACCACTTTGTTAATTACCAACCGTTTGTTGCAAATGGGCAACTATTCTTAAGCTCCCTTGGAATACTGGAAAAAGATGCTATTCAATCACAAGCATCTAACAGGAGACACTCTTGAAAAAACCATCCTCATCAAATCAACAAAAACCAAGTGGGGTTTTGACGAGCTTTTCTGAGGTTTTGGGTCTGAGAAAGGTTTTGATGCAAGCAGAACAGTTGAGAAGATCTGGGAAACTGGATGAAGCTGAAAAACTCTGCCGGAAACTTCTCGCACAAAATCCTACCTATATGGGAGCTCTGCAAACGTTCGGTTTGATTTCGATTGAGCGGGAAAATTACTCACAAGCCGTAACATGCTTTTTGACTGCAACAGCTGAAGCACCAGATGATTCAACCAATTATCTAAATCTGGCGGCAGCCTGGATGGGTCTGGAAAAGCCCATGATGGCAGAACCAATGCTCAACAAAGCGTTGGAACTTGATCCTCAGAATGCTGAAATTCATCATCTGATAGGTGATGTGCATGTTCGAAATCGAGAACATGATAAAGCCATGGCATCTTTTTCAAAGGCAATAGAATTGGATCCTGATCACCTGCTTTCCATGTTCAAGCTTGCTGATACATACGTAAATCTCGGATTTTTTAATGATGCCAGAGACATTCTCCAACCTTTGATGAAAAAGAGGCCGGACTGGATAGGAGTAATCAATCTTCTTCACCAACTCCCCAGTGATATGACGGACATAGACTTTGAAGCAGCAATTGCAAAAGCAAAACAGCAAAAAACAGAAACTTCAGCTGAATTCGAAAACAGCAGAAAATTCCTCAAAGCGTCCATTCTCCATCGTAAGGGCGAATACAAACAGGCATGGAAAAACCTGATAAAAGCCAACCAAGAAATATACGAAGC
>CAWUJF010000209.1:0-5836 GCA_963922405.1 uncultured Hyphomicrobiales bacterium
CCGATACCATGGGCGAGCGCTCCAAATGCGCCGTGGGTAGATGTGGGGCTGTCACCACAAACAATCGTCATGCCAGGAAGGGTGAAACCCTGCTCAGGCCCAATGATGTGAACAATGCCCTGACGTTTGTCGTGCTCTGAATAGTATTCAATACCGAAGTCAGCAGCATTCTTTGCCAAGGCTTCAACCTGGATCCGGCTTTCTTCATTGGAAATACCGTTCACACGGTCCGCTGTTGTGGGAACGTTATGATCCACCACTGCAAGCGTTTTTTCCGGTTTGCGTACCTTCCTGCCTGCAAGGCGAAGTCCTTCAAAAGCCTGTGGGCTTGTCACTTCATGTACCAGGTGGCGGTCAATATAAAGCAGGGAAGTGCCGTCTTCGTCAGTGGTTACAACGTGATCATCCCAAATTTTATCATAAAGCGTCTTTGCCATGTCCATTCATTCCAATGTGAGAGAATTTTGATACGGTATGCACCGCAGAATCAGCCACGTCAAGAATTCTGCTGGAATACAAGGCTTAGATTAGCTACTTGTTTTCGGGTTATCGGTCTGAATGGGCGGATTTTATGGTGTCAGGGAGTTTGAATTGAGTAAACAAACCAAAGCTTTGAAGGATTTGCTCACCGAGGCTTCGAAGGAAATTTCTGCCGATATCACTATTCGTTTGTGGGATGGCGATGAGTTTGCTTTTCACCGCAGTGATGCCGAAAACGTTGTGATTTCAATCAAGTCTCCTGAAACTGTCCGTAAGCTGATCATGAAACCAGGTTTGCAGATTGTTTTTGAGCTTTACAGCAAGGGAGAGATTGATGTGGTGGATGCGCCACCCATCAAAGCAGCACTCATGCTCGATCATGTGCAGGTGATGAACTATGTGCGAAGCTTGAGCAAGATCAAGCTGATAATGCGGCTAGCACCTTTTTTGCGAAGTGAAGAAAAAGGCAACGGTCTTCTTGCTCGCGCTTATCGTGCCACATCGGGTGAGCGTAAAGACAGGGAAATGGTCCAGTTTCACTACGACGTTTCCAATGACTTTTATCGGTTATTCCTTGATGAGCGTATGATTTATTCATGCGGATATTTTGAAACGCACGATGCGGATATTCATCAGGCGCAACTTGCCAAACTTCATATGATATGTAGGAAACTGCGTCTGAAGCCGGGTGACCGGTTGCTCGATATTGGTTGTGGCTGGGGTGGTCTGATTTGTTTCGCCGCTGAGAATTACGGGGTTATTGCAAAGGGTGTTACGCTTTCACAAACCCAGTTTGAAGAGGCAAATGAGCAGATCAAAAAGAAGGGGCTTGGTAACAGCGTAAGCGTGGAGTTGAAAGATTTCCGAGATCTGGATACATCCGAGAGTTTTGACAAGATCGCATCCATTGGCATGTTTGAGCATGTGGGGTCGCAAAATTTCGACACCTATTTCCAGTCGATCCGGAAGCTGCTTACACATCGAGGTCTTTATCTGCACCATGCGATCACCAGACGAGCTACACCTGATATTTCGAGGTTTGATAAGCCCACGCATTATCAGAAAGTTATCACACGCTATATTTTCCCTGGTGGTGAGCTTGATTACATCGGCAGAACCGTGACAAATCTGGACCGGAACGGGTTTGAGGTGCATGACTGTGAAGCCTGGCGCGAGCATTATAAGCGCACGCTGGAATGCTGGTCAGACCGCCTTTGGGAAAATCGGGAAAAGGCCGGTGAGCTTGCCAGCCCCGAAATCGTTCGGCTGTGGCTTATCTACTTCTCACTATTTATCGTCGGGTTTGACCGGGATACTGTGGGCATTTTCCAGACACTTGCATCCAAGCGGGAGCTCGGACCTTCAGGTTTGCCGCCCACACGAGCAGATTTATACACTTAAAGTGCTATCAGGAGCGTGAACGTTTCAACGCCTTTGCCAGAATTGTGTCTCTTTCATAAACATCACGGCGGAAGTGAATTGAGCCATCCTTGTTTACCCAGGATGTGAGATAGGCAATGTGTACCGGAATTTTTTCTTCCAGACGCACAACTCGTCTTTTCCCTTTCTTCACCGTCGCGTCGATCCGGCCCTTTGTCCAACCCTGATTGCCTAGCAAGACTTCAGCAAGCCTGAACGGATCTTTCAACCGCAAGCAACCATGACTGAAAAAACGCGATGCCCGATTGAACTTCTGTTTTGACGGAGTGTCATGGATATAGACATTGTGTTTGTTCGGGAACATGAACTTGACGCGGCCCAGTGCATTTTTGGGTCCAGGTTTCTGCCTCAATCGCACAGGGAAGTTGGCCCGGGAATAAGACCGCCAGGGTACTGCAGATGCGTTAATGACCTGCCCGCCACGGATTACTTCGAAATTCTGGGATGAAAAGGCGTTGGCGTTTCTTCTCAGCTTGGGCAGCATTTCCCTTGTGGCAATGGAATAGGGCACATTCCAGTAGGGATTGATCTCGATGTATTCCATCTCATCTGAAAACACCGGTGTTTGATGGTAAGGGAGACCCACCTGGATGATCTCGGCATAGATTGTCTTTTCGTTCCGCACGACTTTCACAACCTGGTCGGCCAGATTGGCAAAGATATAGTATTGCCCATAATCATCCTGCATCCATCGACGGCGCTCAAGATTGTGCTCCATGGTTACGATGCGCTGTTCAACTGTGATATTGATTTCAGTGAGAGTGTTGGGGCCGATTACCCCGTCAATCTCGAGCCCGTGCCTTTCCTGGAAGCGCTTTACCGCCTCGACAATTGCACCGTCATAAAGGTTCGGATTTTCAACCAGGACACCATTTTGATAGTCGCCCGATATTTTCAAGCGACCACGCAAAGCGGGTACACGCTCATCTTCCATCCCGGGCTTCAGCACTTGCCCGCCAGCAATTTGTGGCCAACCGCCGCTTGACGCCATGCGCCGATATTCTTTCAAGGCAGTGCGTAGTCTTTCATAACGTGGTGTGTGAGGCGCAAGTAGCCTCAAATAGGCTTTGATGTTTTGTGTGGTAGCGCCATCTGTCAGGATCTTAATTGGTGAGAGCTTTTTCGGGTAGACCACGTTTCGTTTCGTTACCGCCAGAGGGTCTACGCGGCCGGCCTTTAAGTGTTGAGCAAAGGAAACTAATGCCGTGGACATATGGATTTCCAGATCGGCTAATGCTGATAAGGTTGAAGCTGATAGTTTCTGAGCCAGTGCTTCAGTATCGTAATCTTCACTTCTCAAGCCGTCATCACGGGCACGCCGTAGTGCTTCCAACACTGCTTTGGCTTTCGCTGATGGTGCATCATCCTTCACCCATATCGCTTTGAACTCAACGCCCGAATAATAGTCATGAATTTCATTGAGACGTACGCGTTGGGTTTCGGACTGGGCCGCGTCAATTCTGGACCTCAGTTCCTCTTCCATGGCGATGGATAGGCTATCCTGTACAGTCTCTTCCTGCGCCGGCGCATAGGCGTAACTGTAGGCGATTGAAAACAGAACCAACAAGGTCCTCAAAAGTGTAGTTTGAATGGCGCGCGCATAAATCATGCACTATCCCCCGTGCAACAATTGTTCTTGCCCAAACGAATCGTAGCAAATTTTGTCGCTCACGGGAAGGAAGCGGCAATAGGGAAAATTTCAATTTTTCAAACAAAAGAGGGCGGATCTTGCGATCCGCCCTTCAAATTCAGGTGATCTCCTGGAGGGAGAGTTTTATTATTCTGATTTTGTTTCTTCTGCAGGTGCATCTGCTTCTGCGCTTGCTTCGGCCTCAGCAGCAGCTTTTGCTTCGGCTTCTGCGGCAGCTGCATCCTCAGCAGCTTTTTCAGCGGCGAGTGCTTCCGCAGCAGCAATTTTCTCTGCTTCAATCTTTTCTTTTTCAGCCAGCATTTCCTGACGAACCAAATCGTTCAGTTTCTTGGCGCGGCTACCGGTATTCTCGGTGATACGGGCAGACTTACCGCGACGATCGCGCAGGTAATACAATTTCGCGCGGCGTACTTTACCGCGTCTAACAACTTCAACACCCTCAACCAATGGCGAAAACATCGGGAAAGTACGTTCCACACCTTCACCGTATGAGATTTTTCTCACTGTGAAGACTTCGTTGAAGCCGCCACCCTGACGTGCAATGCAGACGCCTTCGAATGCCTGCACACGTGTGCGCTGACCTTCTGTAACGCGGACTAGTACGCGTACGGTGTCGCCTGGTTCAAATTCCGGGAGTTTGCGTGTTTCAGCAATACGAGCTGCTTCTTCAGCTTCAAGCTGTTCAATAATGTTCATCGATCAAACCTTCATTTTCAGTATGGCCAGGGACAAACATTTAACCCTTTTCGGGAGTTGCCTTTGCCAAACATATTGTTCTTATCAAAATGCCAGAGCGGCGATCGGTTGGTTTTCTATCAGCGGCTGTCCGCATAAAACTGTCCGACTGATCATAAATCATGCCGTTACGCAAATTTCCGGTTTTCGGAAAAGTTGAGCGGCTTATAAGGGAAAACGGAATGTTTGTCGAGGGGTAAAGGCTGCAAAATTACCCCTCGATTTTTATGCGTTCAAGTTCAAATAGCAGTCATCTCATTGAGGGTAAATTCCTCAACCGCTCCATCTGTATTACGCATGTATTGTGCAAGGTGAGGTGCGTTCATGTGTGCCTGCCATAATTCCCGGGATTCCCAGTTCTCGTAGAAGAGAAAATGGGCCGGATTCTCATTGTCCTGATGAAGGTCATACTGGATGCAGCCTTCCTCTTTGCGTGTGATTGGTACAAGCTTCTGAAGCTCTGAAAGAACAAAGTCTGCCTTTTCAGGCTTTGCTTTGATATGTGCCACTATTGTCAATTTGCTCATGATTTTATCCGTCCGGCTAAGCTAGATCGTCTTTGCCTTCGATCAGGAAATGTTGGCTATCTGAGCCAGCTGTTCTGGCTTCCAGATGTGGTACATATTCCGGATCCTTCATGAATGCTTCAGCCGCTTCTTTTGATGGCCATTGAATGATGATGCGTAGCGCTGCATCTTCTCCCTCACCTTCCAGGCGTTCGTGGCTTGAGGTGCGGGCCAGGTATTTACCACCATGCTGTGCCACCAGCTTGTTCGCCGGGCCGATATAATCCGGGATCCAGTCTTCATTTGTCGGGGTAACCGCCAATACTGAGAAATAGGTCATTGCAATGCTCCTTGTTTTGAGTGTGCAGATGAGATATTCGTAAAGGCGCATAATCACAAGTACGCACTATTTCGTGCTGTAGGTACAAAAAGTATACTGTAAGGTTATCAAATGAGATTCGAGCGTTACGATTGTTCGAGGGGGTGTCCGGTTGAAGCGACCCTTGAAAAGATAGGTGGTAAATGGAAGGGCATTGTCCTCTACCACTTGCTGGATGGGCCCAAACGATACAATGAACTTATGCGTAATGTGGGTGGGGTGACGCAACGCATGCTCACAAAGCAGTTGCGTGAGTTGGAAGATGATGGATTGATACTTCGAAAGGTATTTCCGGTAGTTCCACCCCATGTGGAATACAGTCTTACGGACAGTGGTATGACGCTCGAACCGATCCTGCTTGCCTTGCGGGATTGGGGAGAGAACTATCTGGCAAGTTCAGGCTGAGAGAAACCTGCTTCAGGTTCCGCAAAACGTTATATGCGGCTTCTGATTTTCAGGTGCTGGTAAAGAATATGCTTCCTGCCCATCCACATGATCAAACGGTGATTGCAGAATCTCATAAAACGTATTGAAGGGTTGCATATCACCCTCTTGTGCAGCCTTGAGCACTTCCTCAACCCTGTGATTGCGAGGAATATAGAGCGGGTTCACCTTGTCCATCGCTTCAGCACGTTTTTCGGGTGA
>CAWUJF010000210.1:0-5830 GCA_963922405.1 uncultured Hyphomicrobiales bacterium
ATGTGGACCGGAAGGTCAGCTCTGTCCTTCGTCATCTCAACCCAGATGTGGCCTTTAACGCTTTGCACGGACCTTATGGTGAGGACGGTCTCATTCAGGGCGTGCTTGAATATCTCCATATCCCATACACTCACTCAGGTGTGCTTGCTTCGGCGCTATCCATGGATAAGCAGCGTGCGAAAAAGATGGCAAAGCTTGCCGGTATTCCTGTTGCTGAATCAATCTTGATAGACCGGGAAGAGGCTGCGCGTGAGCATGTTATGAAGCCGCCTTATGTGATTAAGCCTGTTGCTGAGGGGTCGTCATACGGTGTTTTGATTGTGCGGGAGGATGCGCCTTACCCGCCACAGGAACTAACGCGCCAGGACTGGCCGTACAGTGAATATCTCATGGCGGAGCGATTCGTTGCCGGACGAGAATTAACGTGCTCCGTGATGGGTGATGTTGCCCTTGGGGTAACTGAAATTCAGACTGGAGGCGAAAAGTTTTACGATTATGACGCAAAATACCTGCCTGGCGGGTCAAATCACATAATCCCTGCCGAAATTAAACCAAATATTTACCAAAAAATACTGACACTGTCTTTGAAGGCCCATAAAGCGATGGGATGTCGTGGCGTAACGCGCTCTGACTTTCGATTGGATGACGGGCTGATGGGGACGGGTGAACTGGTTTGGTTGGAGATAAATACCCAACCAGGCATGACGCCCACTTCGCTTTTGCCGGAACAGGCCGAATATGCAGGTCATTCCTGGGAAGAATTGTTGAGTTGGATTGTGGAGGACGCCTCTTGCAACCGTTAGGCCAGAATGAAATCCAGTCACAGGCTGGAGATAATGCGGATGTGCACACATCCGTAAATACTGGTCTGTCTGGATTTTTTGGCGTTACCGGTTTCTTCAAGCGTATGTGGCGCAGACAAACCCGGGCGCTTGCGATTGTCACCCCAATGCAGCTTGTGCGCAGCCGCGGTCTAAAGGTTTTTGTTGTGGGGTTGCTAGCAGTGGGTGCTTCAGGATACTGGGTTGCAAATGACGGGCATGGTGGTGTGACGGCATCTATCGCCAGCAAAGCTGGATTGCAGATCGACAAGCTCATCGTCAACGGTAACCGCAATCTCAACGTAAATGCCCTTCAGGCAAGTTTTGCTGATCAGCTTGGCGGATCCTATTTCAATTTCAATGTGAATGAAGCGCGCGAACAGGTCATGGCCAGCCCATGGGTGGAGGCGGCAACCATTCGCAAATATTTCCCGGATACGGTGGTCGTGGATCTGGTGGAACGCAAGCCAGTGGCGCTCTGGAAGTCATCCGGAATTGTGAATATGATCTCGGCTGCTGGTGATGTGATTGCTGAAGCGGATGTGCGTCACCTCGGTCTGCCACAGGTGGTGGGTGAGGGCGCTAACACCTCAGCTGCAGAGTTCCTTACAGAAATTGCCAATTATCCTGAGCTCACTTCCCGGGCTAAGGCTTATATCCGCGTGGGTCAGCGGCGCTGGAACATTGCGCTTGGCGATGGTCCTTCAATCTTGCTGCCGGAACACAACTGGCGCAGAGCTCTGGCGGATATCAATCAACTACAACACGGCAAGCGTCTTCTGGACCGCGATATTGTTCAGGTGGACATGCGCCTTGCCGACAGGCTGGTGATCAAGATGGATCCTGAAACAGCCGAAACGCGTAAAACAGTAATCAGGAAAGCCCTGAAGAGGGACTGGCACAAGACATGAGTATGTTGAGAAGAGACGGATTGTTGCCACGGATGAAGCCGCTTTCAGAGAAGCGGCCAAGCGTTGTCAGTGTGTTGGACATTGGCACGTCGAAAATCTGTTGTCTCATCGCAAAGCTCACGCCACGCTCTCAGTCTGAAGCCATTCTTGGCCGGACCCACGGAATTGAAGTTCTGGGTATCGGGCATCAACAGTCCCGCGGGATCAAGTCCGGTGTGATCGTCAATCTGGAGCAGTCCGAACAAGCCATCCGCATGGCAGTTGAGGCGGCTGAGAAGATGGCTGGCGTTACCATCGACTCCCTGATTTGCAATGTTTCTTCAGGCCGGATTGTCAGTGAAGCTTTTTCCGCTGACATCTCCCTTGATGGCCATCCTGTTGAGGAAAGTGATATTTCGCAGGTGCTGCTGGCGGGTGCGCAACATGCGCTTGCACCGCAACGGTCTGTGGTTCATTCCATACCGATTGGATACTCCCTGGATGGTGAGCACGGTATTCAAAGCCCGCTTAGCATGATGGGTAGCCGTCTTGGCGTGGACATGCACATTGTGACTGCCGAAAATGCACCACTTCGCAATCTCGAACTGTGCGTTAACCGGGCTCATCTATCCGTTGAAGCTATGGTTGCCACGCCGTATGCGGCTGGTCTTGCATCGCTCGTGGATGATGAAATGCAAATGGGTTGCGCCTGCATCGATGTGGGTGGTGGTACCACTACACTTTCAGTGTTTATGGAATGACTATTTGTCTTTTCCGATGCCATTGCAATTGGCGGCAATCATGTGACCATGGATCTGGCGAGAGGCCTTTCCACCCGCTTGACCGATGCGGAACTGCTCAAAGTGAAATACGGCTCTACCCTGCAAGGCACAAGCGATGATGACGCGATGGTCTCTATTCCCTCAATCGCCGAGGAAGACAGAGACGCGCCCACACAGGTAAGCCGGGCACAACTTACACGTATTATAAGACCAAGAGTGGAAGAGACACTGGAAATGATCCGGGACCGCCTGGCGAAGTCCGGTTTTGCAGAGGCGGTTGGAAAACGCCTGGTGCTCACAGGTGGCGCAAGTCAGCTGAACGGTATGTCAGAAGTGGCGCGGCGCATCCTTTCACGCAGTGTGCGGCTTGGCCGTCCGATGGGAATCGCGTCCATGCCTGAGTCCTGCAAGGGACCGGCGTTTTCGACGGCAGTGGGCTTGTTGATTTATCCGCAGATCGCATCAATCGAGAATTTTGTGATGCCATCGCGGTTTGATGGAATTTTAAAAACCGGAACTGGAGGTCCGTTCGGGCGACTTGGTTCCTGGTTTAAGGAGAGTTTTTAAGGTGTTGATCCTGAAGGGTTAAATGCCTTGAAATTGAGTGCGGCAACGGTGGTAACACCAAACTTTAGGTTCTGGCGGGATTTCCTGTCAGAAAAAATGGAGACGAGGAAATGACGATCAATTTACAAAAGCCAGACATTACAGAGCTGAAGCCGAAAATTACCGTGTTCGGGGTCGGCGGCGGAGGCGGCAATGCCGTCAATAATATGATTCACGGAGGCCTGCAGGGCGTGGAATTTGTGGTAGCCAATACGGATGCTCAAGCCCTAAGTATGTCTTCTGCCGAGAAGATTATCCAATTGGGTGTGGATGTAACTGAAGGCCTGGGTGCCGGTTCGCAACCTGCTGTGGGTTGTGCTGCGGCTGAAGAGTGCCTGACAGAGATCAAAGACTATCTTCAGGGTACGCATATGGCGTTTGTTACTGCCGGTATGGGCGGTGGCACGGGCACAGGTGCGGCTCCAGTTGTGGCCAGAACTGCCCGCGAAATGGGTATTCTGACGGTTGGGGTTGTAACGAAGCCATTTCAGTTTGAAGGCCGACGCCGCATGGCTACTGCTGACGATGGCATTACCGAGCTCCAGAAAAATGTCGATACACTAATCGTTATTCCTAACCAGAACCTATTTAGAATTGCCAATGACAAGACCACCTTTGCTGATGCATTCGGGATGGCGGATCAGGTGCTTTACTCCGGTGTGGCATGCATCACCGACCTGATGGTCAAAGAAGGATTGATCAATCTGGACTTTGCTGACGTTCGTTCAGTTATGCGCGACATGGGTAAAGCGATGATGGGAACCGGCGAGGCAAGCGGAGAGGGGCGTGCAATGCAGGCTGCTGAAGCTGCAATCTCGAACCCGCTGCTGGACGAAAGCTCCATGCGTGGTGCTCAGGGTCTTCTTATCTCGATCACTGGTGGCCCGGACCTCACCCTGTTTGAGGTGGATGAAGCAGCAACCCGCATCCGCGAGGAAGTGGACGATGAAGCAAACATCATTGTTGGCGCCACATTCGACCAGAATCTGGAAGGCGTGGTTCGCGTTTCTGTTGTGGCAACCGGTATCGATCAGGTTGCAGCTCTTGCTTCGCAGGCCAATAGCAAGTCTGCTGAGACCATGGCAATTACCCGTAATGCGCCGACGGCGGCAATGGACAAGGCTGACTTGACCACTCCAGTTCTCAAGAAACCGGATGCAGCTGTTGTGCCTGCCACACCACAGGAAAAGAAAATCGAATCCACTGCAGCTAGTCTTGCGGTGCCAACCAAGCCTGAAAAGGTAGAACGTGATGGTGTCACACTTGAGCCGTTCAAGCCCTCTACCGATCTGTTCTCGGATCCGGCTGTGGAGGAAGAGTTCAAGTCCGCATTGGAAGAAGAGCTTGCTCCTACCGAGGCTGAGTTCATTCCGCCAGCAGCTGAACAACCCGAAAAGGTGGTAAAGCCGGTTGCGATCCCAGATATGCAGGATTTCCAGCCAATGGCTCAAAATGTTGCCAAGGCAGCTCAGTCAGAGGGTGGTGCTAAACCTCAGGCAGAAAGCAGCAATGGACCCATGGGTTTGCTTAACAAGCTGAAGAGCAGCTTTGCAGGTTCAAGCAACACACGTGAGGAACCGAAGACAGAAGCACCGGCTCCAAAGGTCGCAAAGCCAGTGGCAACACCGCCACAACCGGTAGCAGCGACCCCTCAGCCAGCTGCAGCAGCACCTCAAAAACCAGTGGCTCCACCGCAACCAAGCCCGGCTCCCAAGCCAGCGCAGGCTCGCGTCGATGACAATCCATATGCGCCGAAAAAAGGGCAGTTGGATCCCATGGGTCGCATTGATCCATCCAGCCAGGCATCCCAGGAGGAAGATCAGCTGGACATCCCGGCGTTTCTGAGAAGACAGGCCAATTAATTTAGACTTTGTTAACAACCCCTCCAATGTTATGTAATGTAACAAAAGAGGGGTTTCTGTAAGTGCTTGATAATAATGAATATTTTCTATACGGCATTTTCAAAAAAGTAACAAAGCGTAAGAAAGCGTGATTTGGGATTAGTGGTTTGGCTGGCTATAACAGGGCTACAGGATTCTGCCTTATGGCGGAAAGTAACTAGGCCATGATGGTTGGGGAACAATTGTGGTCTGAAACGGGCGAATTGGGGAATAATTTGCTAGGATACCAAACCACACTCAGAAGCAAGCTGGAATTTGCTGGCATTGGCGTGCATTCCGGTGAGCAGGTCAAAATGACCTTGCTGCCAGCTGACGTGAATTCAGGCATAATCTTTAACGTTGTAGATCCATCCAACGAGATGGAAACAGTTGATCTACCAGCTAATCTAAACACTGTAGGAGCCACGGACCTTTGTACGGTTCTGGGTAACCTCTCAGGACCTCATGCTGCTACGATCGAACATTTGATGGCAGCTCTGCGCGCTCTCAATGTGGACAATCTGATCGTGGAGCTTGATGGCAGGGAAGTTCCGGTTATGGACGGAAGTTCTGCTGTCTTTGTGGATGCAATCCGCTCAGTTGGCCTGACCTCTCAGGAAGCAAGTCGTTGTTATATCCGCGTTAACAAGCCTGTCCGCGTTGATATGGGCGCTTCATGGGGTGAATTTGTTCCATATGAAGGTACCCGATTTGAGGTGGAGATCGATTTTGACTGCGAAGCAATCGGTCGTCAGTATTTCGCCTCCGATATTACAGAAGACGTGTTCCGCAATGAATTGAGCCGCGCCCGTACATTTGGTTTCATGAAAGATGTGGAACGCCTTTGGGCC
>CAWUJF010000211.1:0-5819 GCA_963922405.1 uncultured Hyphomicrobiales bacterium
CTTCTTACTCTCACCAAAGCGCATATGCCAGGGGCATGCGTCCCGGAACTCGGGTGAGACAGGGTCAGGTAATTGGCTATATCGGTTCAACTGGCTATTCCACCGGCCCTCACCTGCACTACGAGGTGAAAGTAAATGGCAACCGCGTGGACCCCATGCGGATCCGCCTGCCAAAAGGCAAGGTACTCAAGGGAGAAGAACTGCAACTCTTTGAAGCTGAACGTGACCGCATTAACGCTCTTGTCAACGAGGGCGAAGAGACACTCGTCGCTGTGAACTAAGCCTGATTGAGCCCGAGTTCCTTTTGGCGCTTTTTGGTGAGATTAAGCGATGCAAGACGATAGGATTCTGTCAGATATAGTTTGAGATCGTCTGCTGACATGCTCTCTTCGCTTGTCATCTGTATCCACTTCATTCCACGCGAAGCCAGATAAGGCGCTGGGCGCAGTCCCGGCTGTTCTTTCAAAATATCATAACTGTGCGGCGAACATTTAAACGTGACGAATAATTCTTCGCCATCACTCCATCCCCCGACTGCAAACACCTTGGTATCCACTTTCCAGACATGTGCGCCGCCCCATTGAATCACTTTGTGTGTTTCAGGCAGGGAAGCGCAGAATTTGTCGTAATCCTCAATGGATATCATGCCGCATCTTTTTGGTTTTCACTCGCTGATTCTTTCAGCGATCCAGTCACCATCAGATTATCACCAACCGGCGTGATGTCGACCGTCATACCGTCTGTTATTTCGCCAGCGAGAATTTTTTCTGCAAGAAGGTCCTGCAATTCGGATTGAATGACACGTTTCAATGGACGCGCACCATATGCCGGTTCATAACCCTTGTCAGCCAGCCACTGAACGGCAGCTTCATCCAGTTGCAGTGTAATCCGGCGTTCTTTTAGAAGTTTACGAAGATGACGAAGCTGGATCTCAACAATGCCTGCCATGTCAGACTTCTTCAGTCTTTCAAAGAGAATCACCTCATCAATCCGGTTTAGGAACTCAGGCCGGAACGAAGCACGGACAATATCCATCACCTGAGTCTGCACAGACTTCACGTCACCATCATCGGGAAGTTCGACCAGAAACTCTGCACCCATATTCGACGTCATGACGATCATAGCATTAGAGAAATCGACCGTCCGGCCCTGGCCATCCGTCAATCGACCGTCATCCAGCACTTGAAGCAGAACATTGAACACATCTGGATGCGCTTTCTCGATTTCATCAAACAAGATGACCTGATAGGGCCTGCGTCTGATACTTTCAGTCAAGGCGCCACCCTCATCATATCCAACATAGCCTGGAGGTGCTCCGATAAGACGTGCAACGGAGTGTTTCTCCATATATTCCGACATATCAATTCGCAGCATCGCGGACGCGTCATCAAACAGGAAGTCAGCCAGCGCTTTGGTAAGCTCCGTTTTACCCACACCGGTTGGCCCAAGGAACATGAACGAACCAATTGGCCGTGAAGGATCCTGTAATCCTGCTCGCGCTCTTCGCACAGCTTTTGAAACTGCCTGAACCGCCCGGCCTTGGCCGACAACACTCTTCGCAAGTTCATCTTCCATGCGAAGAAGTTTCTCCCGCTCACCTTCCAGCATTTTGTCAACCGGAACTCCAGTCCAACGGGATACAACCTGCGCTATGTGATCCGGTGTCACGGTTTCTTCAACCATGGACGCCGCCGCTGAATCGGGCTCAGCATTTTCAATTTCCGAAATCTGCTTTTCCAATTCTGGGATTGCACCATAGGCCAACTCACCTGCGCGGGCTAAATCACCTAAACGCTGGGCTTGCTCAAGTTCTGTTCTTGCTTGTTCCAGCTTCTCTTTCAGTGACTGTGTGCCTGAAAGCCGTTGCTTTTCTTTTTCCCATCGCGTGGTAAGGCTATCGGCTTTCTCCTGAAGATCAGCAAGATCACCTTCAAGTGTTTTCAAACGATCCTTTGAAGCTGAGTCCGTTTCCTTCAGCAAAGCTTCCCGCTCGATTTTCAACTGAATGAGCTTACGGTCTATTTCGTCCAGTTCCTCTGGCTTTGAATCAACCTGCATCCTCAATCGCGAAGCTGCTTCGTCCATCAAATCAATGGCCTTATCCGGCAAAAACCGATCGGTGATATAGCGGTTGGAAAGATTGGCCGCAGACACAAGCGCTGAGTCACTGATACGGATACCGTGATGCACCTCATACTTCTCTTTAATTCCGCGAAGGATCGAAACTGTATCGGCCACATCCGGCTCATTCACAAATACCGGCTGAAAACGTCTTGCAAGAGCAGCATCCTGCTCCACATGTTTGCGATACTCATCAAGCGTAGTGGCGCCGACACAATGCAATTCACCTCTGGCAAGTGCAGGCTTCAGCAGGTTGGAAGCATCCATGGCGCCCTCACCCTTACCAGCTCCATCAAGCGTGTGCATTTCATCGATAAACAGAATGATTTGTCCATTAGCGGACTGAACCTCCGTAAGCACTGCCTTAAGTCGTTCCTCGAACTCACCACGATATTTCGCACCGGCAATCAAGGCACCCATATCAAGGGCAAGCAGTTGTTTGTCTTTCAATGATTCGGGAACATCACCATTGATGATGCGCAGCGCCAACCCTTCAGCGATAGCGGTTTTACCCACACCAGGCTCGCCAATCAAAACAGGATTGTTCTTGGTTCGACGTGACAGAACCTGAATTGAGCGTCGAATTTCCTCATCCCGGCCTATGACGGGATCCAGCTTACCATCTCTTGCATCTTGAGTGAGATCACGCGCAAATTTTTTCAGAGAATCATAAGCAGCCTCCGCACTAGCAGAATCCGCGGTGCGGCCACTTCTAATTTCTTCAATAGCGTTGTTTAACGATTTGGGATCAACATTCCCGGCCTTTAGATGCTTGGCTGTAGGTGAATTGGGATCAAGTGCCATTGCAAGCAACATGCGCTCGACCGTGATAAAACTGTCACCTGCCTTCTTGGCAGCTTTGTCAGCCTGCTCAAACAATTTCGCCATATCAGGGGAAAGATATAATTGCCCGTTTCCACCTGAAACACTTGGCAGAGCAGCAAGTGCCTTCTCCACACTTGCTCGGACTGTTTTGTGGTTACCACCGGCTTTTTCGATCAGGCCAGCACAAAGGCCTTCATTATCATCCAGCAGGACTTTAATCAGATGCTCTGGTACAAACTGTTGATGTCCGGCTGACAGAGCACCGGTTTGGGCGGATTGAAGGAACCCCTTCATCCGATCGGTATAATTTTCTGTATTCATAACTAACTCCTTTTGCTCTCCCACCCGGTTTACCCAGCATGGAATTACATCTTGAATTCAGCACCCATAAGCGGCATGCCGTCTGAACAGATATAAGTATTGATAATAGCGAGTTAAAGAGCACAAAAAAGGGGAGCGTTGCTCCCCTGAATAACGGCATAAAAGCAAGTATTGTGGCTAGCCTTCTGCGGTGCCCAACAGGCTCCCCGGTAAGGAAGCGGCATCTTCTGAGATGATTTCAGGATCCACACCATTTGCGTCGCTGGACACCTCAACCTTTTTTTGATCAGAAGCCTCATCACTGGCTGAACCGTTTTCTTCGCTAGCTGCCTTCCTCGGCTTCCGGTTCCGGCTAGTTTTTCTTTTCTGAGGCGCCTCATTGGATGAGTCAGCTTCGGCACTTTGTGATGCGCCATCCGCATTTTCGCTATTCTCTGAAAGATTAACCTCACCATTCTCAAGAGCGACTTCTGCAGGAGTTCCCTCTATTTCCGGCTGAGGGCCTTTACCATTATTCTGCGCAGCTTGCTGCTCTTCGCGAGCTGCATTTTGTTGTTGCTGTGCAGCTGCAATGATACGGTTGTAGTGTTCTGCATGCTGATAGTAATTTTCAGCCATTACAGTATCACCATTTGAAAGAGCATCACGCGCTAGGCTGGCATATTTCTCCGCAATATGTCCGGCATTTCCACGAATTTTCACATCAGGACCGTTACTCTCATAATTGCGACTTAACGGATTTTGAGGTTTACGACCGCGCCCTCTGGAGCGCGACTTCTGATTTGATTGTCTCATCGACTACCTATAGTATTTTGCAAATTCTTTGCTCGGAATTGGATCGGAGCCTTACCTATTTTTAGAAATCTAGTAATGCTGAAAACCCAGTAATTCAGCACTCACCGCTCTGTGCCCCCGACAGAAATTTCAAGAATTTAAAGCGGATGATTTAAAAGCTAAAACGGTTCACCCTTTAGCTGGTAACAGTGATAACGAGTAAATCGCCCCTTGCCAAGCCTTTTCTGAAATATTCGATCAAATATCCCTACACCGTGATTGATTTGACACACATGCTAATTCTTGGTTGCTGTAACAACCCGGTCATTGCCAGATAGATCCTTTGTCACGCCTTCGACGCGTAAGCCGTGCTTTCCTGCAATTTCAGAAACTGCAATGGCCTGATCATATCCGATTTCCACAACAACTGTACCTTCCGGCGTCAAATATCCCATCGCATTCGCAAAAATCGATCTGTAAAAATCCAACCCATCTTCGCCTCCATTCAGAGCAAGAATTGGATCATGCATACGAACCTCTTCTGACAAACCTTCAATGTCGGATGCTGGAATATATGGAGGGTTTGAAACGATGAAATCAAATTCTCCCGCAATTTTATCAAACAGATTCGTTTGAATAAAACTGACATTTTCTGAGACACCCATGCAGCCGGCATTTAGCTTGGCGGTCAACAAAGCATCTTGCGATATATCAGTCGCCAGAACACTCACATCGGACAACTCACAAGCCAAGGTAATCGCAATAATTCCAGACCCCGTACCAATCTCCAAAATTTTCAGCGGAGCTATCTTTCTTTTCGCTCGGTCTAAAATTACCTCCACGAGCGTTTCTGTATCCGGGCGTGGGACCAGTGTTTCCGACGATAAATCGAATCGGCGGCCAAAAAATTCTCGATAACCAAGAATACGATGCACCGGTTCAAAATTCTGGCGCCGTTTCAGAAACTCATTGAAACGCTCAATTACAGCTACTTCCACAACATCATCCTTTTTTGAGATTTGTTCCAATGCAGTGAGCCCGGACGCTTCTTCCAGGAGGATCTTGGCATCCAAATGAGCTGTTTCGATACCCTTTTTGCTAAGTGTATCCCTGCCAGATTTCAGTAGTCCCGGATAGGTAACTCCCGATTGCGGCAACTCAGGCATCTTCTTCCATGGCTGCAAGCAAACTCGCCTGATGATCTGTCACCAGTGCATCAATCACTTCATCTAGACCTTCACCCATAATCAATCGATCCAGCTTGTAGAGGGTGAGGTTTATCCGGTGATCGGTCATACGACCTTGCGGAAAATTGTAGGTTCTGATTCGCTCGGAACGATCGCCTGAACCTACCTGCCCTTTTCTGGCATCGGCACGTTCCTGATCCGCCTTCTGGCGCTCCATGTCAAAGAGCTTGGCTCTCAAAGCTTTCATCGCAAAGGCTCGATTCTGATGTTGCGATTTCTCTGATGAAGTAACAACAATGCCTGTCGGAAGGTGTGTGATACGAACAGCTGAGTCGGTTGTGTTCACGTGCTGGCCACCAGCACCTGAAGATCGCATCGTATCAATACGAATATCCTCATTGCGGATTTCCACATCGATTTCTTCAGCTTCCGGAAGCACCGCAACAGTTGCTGCAGAAGTATGAACCCGTCCCCCCGATTCTGTCTCGGGGACACGCTGCACACGGTGAACACCAGACTCAAACTTGAAGCGAGCAAACACACCACGGCCGGTAATAGACGCAATAATTTCCTTATATCCTCCCACGTCCC
>CAWUJF010000212.1:0-5818 GCA_963922405.1 uncultured Hyphomicrobiales bacterium
GTTTCGGCCGAACCCTTGGAAAAAGCACCGGCTGGATTCTTCGCCAGGAATTGAAAGACTATGGCGTGAGGCAAATTGCCGGTGTTCGATATCTCCATGTGGACGATAACGGTCTGCATATCGAGGTCGATGGCAAGCAGGAACAACTGGACGTGGACACGATAGTTGTGTGTGCAGGACAGAACTCTTGTGACAGTTTTTCATCGCAACTGAGTGATGCCGAACACAATATCCACGTGATCGGTGGCGCAAGATTGGCGGGTGAATTGGACGCACAGCGTGCAATTGATGAAGGAACCCGCCTTGGAAATGCGCTGTAACAGCTGTTATTGCTCAAAAATTGCCCCAAAAGACCCACACAATACGAAACTTAACGCTTTCTTATTAAAGCCTCTATAATAGTGGTTGCGCGGGCATTCCCAGTGGATGACATGATGTCATATCGGCTCGTTTGTTCTTCAGATTTTCACTCGTAAAGCATCTTTGTGCCTGATTGAGTTCAGTCGCACCTATTTCTGCGAGTTCTAATTTATCAATAACTGACTGAATGGCTCGAAAATGTTACCACAACAAAAATCACTAGATGAATCCGACGATGACAACCCTGTGGAGTTTGAATACAACTACGCAAAGTCATTGTCCGAAGAGGCATTGGAAATTGCCGAAAACAATTCAAATCCACCATATCCGATGGTCTATGAGGTACTATTCGCATACGCATCCGGCCATAATCCGGAACTAAACAAGGCTGTCGACCGGATAATCTCCGCTGGGAAAAAACTTACCAACATTCAACTGGAAGAGATCTACAAGGATCGTCTGGACCCGCTCTTCCGCATGCAGCAAACTCAGTTTGTAGCCGGCCAGCAACTGGACGGAGAGCTAGATGATCTCGGCAAACTGGTTGACAACTACATGACTAAAAATCAGGGCTTTAATTCCGCCCTGTCAAACACTGTTCAGGACCTGGAATCTATCAACACCTCAAACGATCTGAAAACCAAGATTGTCGAACTGATCCACCAGAATGAAAGAATGCATCTGGAAACCATGGACCTGACCAAGTCACTGGAAAAATCGAAGGAACAGATTCATGATCTGAGAATGTGTCTTACCGCCGCTGTTGAAGAAGCAATGAAAGATCAGCTCACCGGTCTTGGCAATCGCCGATGGCTTGAGCGAAATCTGGAATTTGTGTTGTCCGATATGGAAAACAGCGAGGCGAAACACTGCATTGCTCTGATTGATCTGGACCACTTCAAAAGCATCAATGACCGGTTCGGGCATCTGGTGGGTGATAAAATCCTGAAATTCCTCGGTGAAGTAATAGAGCAGAATGTGCGCGATACAGACATTTGCGCGCGCTTCGGCGGTGAAGAATTTTGTATCGTTCTCAAGGGCCTGGAAGTGGAAGAAGCTGGCATTATCCTGGAAAGGATAAGAATACAATTGGCAGAGTCTAACCTGATCCTTACCAATTCGAAAAAGCCGATCGGCAGCGTCACCGCTTCATTCGGTCTTACCGCACTCAAGGCCGCAGAAAAATACGAGGACCTGATTGAGCGCGTGGATCAACTGCTCTACTCAGCAAAAAATTCAGGCAAGAATTGCATCGTCTCAGGATAAATATTTCCTGCATAGCATCAATAAATCAGACCATAATAAACCCGGGATATCTTGGACACCCCGGGCTCTCCTCTTTTCTGTAACGCTATTCCTAGAAATCGCGTCTAAGGGATACGATAAAGGCATCATAGTCGAAGCTGGTACCGTTTGCCTGGCTTGCAGCAGTACCGTTCACGAGGAACGAGCCGGAATTCTCTACCTGTCCATGGGTGTAGGACGCTTTTATGTGGAAACCTGGCGGCGCTGATGGGAACCAATTGAGACCAATGGAAAACTGATCCACATCGCCTTCATTGATCAAGTTACCTGTTCCGGCAACACCGGCCACTTCACTGGGCGATCCGCCAGCAAAGGCGTCACCACCCACAGCTACCCAGTAGTTCGCCCATAGCTCTACAGTGTCAGAAAGATTCACCTGACCTGCAATTCCGTAAATCTCGTCCGGATTTTCAGAGATCAGCGCTGTGTGCAAGTAGTCTGTGTTGTAGTCACCATCGTTTAGATAGTAACCGGCAAGGAACGCACCCGGCGCAATGGATGACAGATCAATGTTTGCGGAAACCTTATAGGCCCAGCCACCAATATCTGTGGTAACACCGAGACTGTTCACCTTTGTGGCAAGCGAGTCATGCGCTGCAGTAAAGGCCAATGTCCCGAAGTCTCCGGAATAATTGAAACCCGCATAGAAGTTGACACGTCCATCTGTACCACCATTGTTGGTGGCATTATTGAAATTGTCACGCCCATAGGAAATCCGGGTATCTTCGGCACCGATGGTGATCGCAAAATTGTCCTGACTGAATGTGTAGTCAAAGATCGTCGCATCATCGAAGCCATAGAAACCATCTTCATAGATGATACCGCCAGCGTTAAACGCCAGAGACTCCGCATTTACCGCACCAAACCCGTGGTTTGTAGACCAGTAGTTGGCGCCCGCAAAACCAGCTCTGAAACCGGCCAGTGAGATGAGCGCCACATCGAGGTCGATATCCACATCAACGTTCGATGAACCGCCTTCAAGACGGTAAAGCGCACGCAATGTACCGAATTCGGTCTCATTACGAGTATCCAGGTTCAAACGCCCCCGGTTCGCCCAGTTCTGAAAGGTCGGATCACTCAGCGTTGTGTCTGATCCAGCACCGGTACGCGGAGCACCGGCAAGATCACCGCCAATTTCTCCATCCACATACAGTTTTTCAAATGATGAGCGCACATAGCCACCCAGCCGGATACAGGTTTCTGTACCGGGAATAAAGAAGAACCCGGATCCATACGCATCACAGACACGTACATATTCCACCGGTTCCGGTTCGACGACAACAGCGTCCGCTGCGTAAGCCCCTGAGCTCGTTGCCAATACAGCAACGGAACACAGTAATTGTCTTTTGATTTTCATGAGTAATCCACCCCTTTGTGTATTTTCACTAGCCCGGTTCAAAGGAGATTCTGAAGCGGGTGCGGCAATATGGGGCGTTTATTCCTTCACGCACGAATCACGTTTTAGTACTTGGTTTGTGATCTCGATCTGTCAGATTTTTGGCGTCGATTCTACTGCTACAAACAGGAGCTGAAGGCACGTCAGGGACTAAAAAAGGTGCAATGTCATCAACCTGCCCTATAACTATAATAATCAACCATAATTACTAACCTTGAGAGATAGGAAATTGTCATGCTCTATCCAATTGCCACGCTTGAAGCAGACAAACTCAAAGCGGTTCAGAAACTTGAAGACGAAATTGGAAGTCCTGTATTGGCACTTTCCGTTATCGAAGCAGACAGTGCCAAATTACCCGAAGACAAACTCAAGAAATTACAGGCCCTGGAAGACGAGCTTGATGTGGTGCTGGTTGCAGTACGTTCTGACTAATCAGCTAAATCCGATCAGGCAATTCAATTCCAGGACAACGCTCCCGTTATCTCCTAAATGATCACGCTCTGAGGTAAAACGTGGAGTGTATCCCATACGACGTCTCCGCTCTTGACCCCCAAATCCACAGCAATCCCGCCGCCACAGTAATACGAAATGGTGATCCGGATGCAATTTCTGCATTTTGATTCAAAACAGGAATTGCTTATCCAAGCGACTTTGATTTATTAGACCGTATCGAGCAGATCAAAACTCTATCCAGAGGGAGAGGACCAGAAATGACAATTAAGCCACCCTATCTACTGTTTCTGGGAGATGCTCCTGACCCGCTGGCAGCTAAAGTAGCCCAGGGTATAAAGGATTGGCGCCCCGAACACGCTGTGGGACAATTGCGCTTTGAAAACTGCGGTGCGGATATGGAGATACCTGATCTCACCATAAATGAAGCGCTTGAAAAGGGAGTAAAAACCCTCGTCATCGGGGTCGCCAACCGGGGTGGCGTGATATCAAGCAGCTGGAAAGAAGTATTGCTCGAAGCACTGGACGCTGGTCTTGATCTGGCTTCAGGTCTTCATAACTTGCTGAGGGATGAGCCGGACCTCGTTGCGAAAGCTGAAGAGCTTGGACGGACCCTTCACGATGTGCGAATTCCAAGCGTTCAATACCCAATTGCAACCGGTGTAAAACGGAACGGAAAACGCATCCTGGCTGTCGGCACCGACTGTTCAGTCGGAAAAATGTATACCGCCATGTGCATGGAAAAAACAATGATGGAACGGGGAATGAAAGCCACATTCCGCGCCACAGGACAAACCGGAATTTTGATCACTGGAGATGGCGTACCACTGGACGCTGTGATTGCGGATTTCATGGCTGGCTCAGTTGAATATCTAACGCCTGACAATGATGATGACCATTGGGATTTGATCGAAGGGCAAGGCAGCCTCTTCCACGCGTCTTATTCAGGCGTAACAGCAGCCCTTATTCATGGCGGCCAGCCTGATGCACTGATCCTCTGTCATGAGCCACACCGCCCACATATGCGCGGCCTACCGGACTATCAGTTACCAAGCCTGGAACAGGTTAAAGACCTGGCTTTGACAATGGCACATATTGTTAATCCGGACTGCAAAGTGGTTGGCGTTTCACTAAACACTTCTCACATGAGTGATGATGATGCCCTGGCCTATTGCGCCGAGGTGGAAGAAAGAATGGGGTTACCAACGGTTGACCCGTTCCGCCACGGTGCTGACCGTTTGGTTAGTGCTTTGGAAGCTGTTTAAGAAGTCACACCACCAACAATCCCCAGCCCGGAAACTTCCCGGGCTGCAGGTGTGCCTGCCATCCAACAACGCTTCCATCTGAAGTGAAAAATTGATTTCACAAATAATTCAATCAATTGTTGGCAAAATCGACAAAAGCGTGCTTGATGGTCCGATGACGATTTTAGAGCAGAAAACAACGTGGAAAACAGCATGACCATTCCAGTTTGGTTAGTTGTTTTCCTGGTAATATTTGCAGCAATTGGTGTTCTTGATCGTGTCCTTGCACCATCGGTCAGGTGGTTTTTCCGACGTAAGCTAAACACAGCGATTGATGAGTTGAACAATCGTCTGGACCTTCGTATTCAGCCATTCAGATTGACCCGCAAACAAACCCTCGTGGATCAGTTGATGTATGATCAGCAGGTTATCGCCGCAGCCGAGAAAGAAGCCTCTGAACAGAACACCCCCATTTCAGTCGTGATGGCAAAGGCAGAACGCTACGCCAAGGAGATCGTTCCGTCCTTTTCTCCGTTCGCCTATTTCGGGTTCGGAACCCGGTTGGCACGTATGTTGTCTCAATTCATATATCGGGTTCAATTGGGATACTCCGATGATGAAAGCCTCAAATCCATCACTCAGGATTCGAGTGTTATTTTTGTCATGAACCACCGCTCAAACATGGACTATATTCTTGTGACCTACATGGCGTCCGCCCGTGCTTCACTTTCTTATGCAGTGGGAGAATGGGCCCGGATTTGGGGACTGCAAAACGTCATTCGCGCCCTCGGAGCGTATTTTATCCGCAGAGGTTCCAACAACGATCTCTACCGAAAGGTTCTTGCCCGGTATGTATCCATGGCAACCAAAGAGGGTGTAACACAAGCCATGTTTCCCGAAGGTGGGTTGAGCCGTGACGGAACCCTGGGCCCTCCGAAACTGGGACTGCTCAGCTATATGGTGGCAGACTTTGACCCGAAAACGAGCAAGGATGTGGTCTTCATTCCGGTTGGCATAAATTACGACCGGGCGCTTGAAGACCGTATTCTCACTTCCAAGGAAG
>CAWUJF010000213.1:0-5813 GCA_963922405.1 uncultured Hyphomicrobiales bacterium
TACCGAATGTACTTCTTTCAACCACGGTTACGAAACCAACCGGCACTATTTTATAGCACGTTTCACGGTTATCCGCCAAAAGGACAGCACTGCTGACCTTTTCCGACGTGAACATGCCAAAAAATTCGGCACTGGGCAAGCAATAATAAGTCGAATATCTGCCCTTAGGTAACTAAAATGGCGCGCAAACAATCTCTGAAAATCGTTTTCTAGGAGATCTGTACCATTTCCTCTCTGTTCAACCTTGCATTCTCCAATGAATAGAATATTCGGTTAGTTATGGCCTGAAACCACAATACTGGGAAGATTTGTATGATTTTTGGAAGTGATAACTGGTCCGGTGCTGCACCGGAGATCTCGGAAGCTTTGTTACGGCATTCTGAAGGATTGGCAGTCGCATACGGGGATAGTGACCTGGACAAGAAAATAGAAGGCCGATTTGCTGAAATTTTTGAAAAGGAATGTTCGGTTTATTTTGTTGGCACCGGAACAGCAGCAAATTCACTCGCCATTGCTTCCACAATGAAACCAGGTGGTGTGGTTTTTTGTCACAACGAAGCTCACGTGGCAGCAAATGAAGGTGGTGCACCTGAATTTTTGTCAGGTGGTGGTCGTCTTTTTCTTGTTGGTGGGCAATACGGGAAGATAGATCCAGTACAACTTTCAGAGGTTGTGAGCAGCGTTCCGCAAACTTTCAATCACCTTGGCCAGGGAACAATGACTACTATCACCCAGGCCACAGAGGCCGGTACTGTGTACTCGCTGGACGAAATCGCGGAAATTACCGATGTTTCTCTCACAAACAATCTTTTTACTCATATGGATGGTGCTCGATTTGCCAACGCACTGGTAAAACTTGATTGCACCCCGGCAGAAATGACGTGGAAAAGCGGTAACGATATGGTTTCTTTCGGCGCCACTAAAAACGGATGCTGGTGTGCTGAAGCTCTGATTGTTTTTGACAATCAACTCATTGATCAATTTCAATTCGTTAGAAAACGTGCAGGCCATCTCTTTTCAAAGACTAGATTTATCAGTGCTCAGTTTGATGCTTATCTCGAAGATGATCTTTGGCTTAACCTTGCCCGCCACTCAAATGGGATAGGCAAGCAGTTGGAGGCCGCGGTGCGTAGTTCAAACAGGATCCGGCTGGCATGGCCATCAGATTCCAACCAAGTGTTTTTTGTTGCGGACAAAGACCATGCCGCTGTGATGTTGAAAGCAGGCGCGAAATTTCATCCCTTCCCCACTCCAAAAGGCATGGAGGATGAAATCGGGAAAAATGAACAGATTTACCGGCTCGTAGCCAGCTTCGTCTCAAACGGCGAAGATGTATCTGATTTTTCTGAATTGCTGGATACATAGCAAAAAAGGGCACCCGGATAGGGCACCCTTTTTTGGGGGTCTTCAATAGTGGAGGGAAGGTTGAAGACCCTGACCTGATGAGAAATGGGAGGAGGAAGATTATCCCATCAGATCAAACTTTAGTAATTCAGTTCTTTTTCTTACCTTCAATTTGCTTGACGGATTTCTTTGAACTGATGTCAATTTTCCTGGGCTTCATTGCCTCGGGAATTTCTCTGACAAGGTCTATATGGAGCAGTCCGTTCACAAGACTAGCCTCTCTAACCTCGACGTGATCAGCAAGCTGGAAACGGCGCTCAAAAGAGCGAGCTGCAATACCTCTGAATAGAACTTCGTTTTCATCGGCATTTGCTTCTGATTTCTCAGCATTGATAGTCAAGGCATTCTGCTTGACCTCGATGTTCAGATCCTCTTCAGAGAAACCGGCAACGGCCATGGTGATCCGATAGGAATCTTCGCCGGTACGTTCGATATTGTACGGCGGGTAAGAATTTGTATTGGTGTCTGGCTGGCCGAGATTGTCCAAAAGTGAAAACAATCTGTCAAAACCAACGGTTGAACGATATAGTGGTGAATAATCGATTGCACGCATAGAAATGTCCTCCTTTAAGCGACGTTTTGCGTTTTGGGGCGTTTTGCCCGGTTGTTCCCTTTCCCCTAATCTGGGCGAAAGGTGCTAAGATTAGCATTTTTCAGGACCCATCTGGCGTCCTGACAATTATTTGGGTATGGGTAATTCTAAATTCAAGATAAAAAATGACCATTCATTTGAACCAAATTCTCAAGAACACAGAATACAATCCGATTCCGGAAGGGGCGTTTGCAGGCTATGTGCAAACGCCTGATCGTAAGGACATCAGGTTTGCCCGCTGGAAAGCCATGAGCCACCCGGCAAAGGGAACCATTTTATTGCTCCATGGACGTACAGAATTCATTGAGAAAACATTCGAAACCGTAACAAATCTCAGACAAGCTGGATTCGAAGTCCTGACATTTGATTGGCGTGGTCAGGGTGGCTCAAGCCGATTATTAAAAAACCCCAGAGCGGGCTACATAGATGACTATGAAGACTACGTGACCGATCTGGAAACTATTTTTCAGAGTGTGGCATTACCAGACTGCAAAGGCCCTTATTACATCGTAGCTCACTCCACTGGAGCTCTGATTTCACTTTTTGCTGCGCCAAAATTTGGCAACAAAATCAGACGAATGGTTCTATGCTCACCGTTTTTAGGAATCACTGGGTATCCAATCACTCAGAGAACAATAAAAATTCTGTCCGCTTCACTGTATAGCCTGGGCATGGGCACAGTTTACTTGGCAGGGAGCGATACGCCGGATGAAAGCAAGGGATTTTCCGGCAACATCTATACAAATGATCTACGGAGATTCTCTCGAAACAGAAAACTGGCCGAAGATTTCCGCGAACTGACTATCGGTGGCATAACGGCGGCATGGGTTTATGCATCTATCAGATGTATCGAAGAAGTTTTTGATCCGGATTTCCATGACAAGATTTCCATTCCAACACTACTGATTGCCGCTGGTAATGATCAAATTGTTCCAAATGGCGAAGTTGAGGTAATGGGTCGGTACTTGCGAACAGGAACTACCCTGACAATCGACGGCGCAAGGCATGAGATGTTTCAGGAACATGACAAGTTCAGGGAGCAGTTGCTGGCTGCGATAACAGCCTTCATACCTGGTTCCGATACCGGATATTAATTTACCCGGAATTCAGAACCTCTAGAGCTTTCATGTGAAGTTCAGGATTAGCCGCAGCTATCACCTGACCGCCATCTGCAGCTGATTTTCCCTGCCAATCGGTAAAACAACCGCCCGCTTTTTCCACAATCGGCACTAGAGCTGCAATATCGTAGGAGTTCAAGCCTGACTCTACCACCAAATCCACATGGCCTGCCGCGAGCACACAATAGGCGTAACAGTCTGCACCATAACGTGGCAACCGACACTGTGATTCCAACTTATCGTATATCAGTCTCTCTTCAGCTGTGAAAAGCGCAGGCGTAGTTGTCATGATAATCGCATCGTTAAGGTTTTGCGTCTCGGAAGTGGATAAGACTTTCTCAGTACCCTTGTGCTGCCAAACAGATTTATGACCGTTACAGATAAATCGTTCCTCAATAAATGGCTGATGCATCACACCTGCAAGCGGTTTGTTTTCCAAATAAAGACCGATCAGCGTACCCCATAACGGCAGGCCCGATATGAAGGCTTTTGTTCCATCAACTGGATCAATAATCCACTTATACCTTGCGTTTTCATTGACCGTACCGAATTCTTCTCCCACGATGCCATGATCAGGATAGCGTTTTAGGATCGCTGCCCTTATCACGCTTTCTGCCTCACGGTCAGCTTCGGTCACCGGGTCAAAACCACTTGCCAATTTATTGGTAATTTCCACGTCAGCACGAAACCGGCTCAGCGTTTCACGCTGGGCAAGATCACAAAGTTCGTTCAGAAATGATTGTATAGTCTCAGCATCCATCCCCGAATGCTCCCGTCATTTACTCAGCTGCAAGCGGATAACTTCCCTGAAGTTCACCCCACCTTAAACAAGCCAAACGATTGAAGAACACATTCATGTCCTGCTTGAAGCCCGCCATTCCCGGCCCGGGCCTTATGCGCGTTTCATCCATGTAAATTGATCTATTAATCTCTATTTGTAGCGCATGGAGCCCGTTTTCGGGCCTGCCGTAATGCTCTGTGATGAAACCGCCTGCATATGGCTTATTAATTTCCACTCGATACCCCATGTCAGTCAGCAGCGTTCTAACATTGTGAAGCACCTTCGGAGAACATGAACTTCCAAAGCGATCTCCCAATATAAAGTCAGGTCTTGCACCATCCACGCCAGCGCGACCACCGGAAGACGGCATTGAATGGCAATCCAGCAGAATGGCAACGCCGAATTCCACATGCGTTCTTGCGAGCAAATGGCCTAGGGTTGCATGATAAGGTCTGTATAGCTCTTCAATCCGGGCCAGACCCTCTGTAACACTTAAATTACTGGTATAAATCCCCTCACCCTCTGCAACAATCCGCGCAATAGTTCCTAAGCCACTGGAAACTCGCATTGAGCGGGTGTTCACATAGTCTGGTAGTTTCCCTTCAAACATCGTTGGATCAAGCTCAAATGGCTCACGATTCACATCCAGATAAGCTCTTGGGAAATTTGCCCTCAGCATGGACATGCCAAATTCAGTAGCGCCCTCCACCAGATAGTCGACCATGAAGTCTTCTGACTTTCTGATCGCCAGATGTCCAAGACGTGACTTTTCCATGAAACTATCGAGATAGACTCTGCCACTATGAGGTGAATTGATGACAATTGGTGATGAATGTACTTCTGGAGTAAGGATCTCGAAGGCTGGATTTGTTTCAGGATCGTAATGAGTTGCCATTAATTCAATTCACATTCATTGTCAGATTCGATAAAGAAACCTAAACTAACCAAGTTATTGCCGACAAGTCCATTCCATTCACTGCATGTTTACTAAAATAGTGTGGACTGGCCTTGAAACGAATCAAAATGAGATGGCTGTTTAAATGACAAAAATTCTGCTGGCTGAAGATGACAATGATATGCGGCGTTTCCTGGAAAAAGCTCTTGCGAATGCTGGATATGATGTAATTGCATATGACAATGGCGCCAGTGCATATGATCGTTTGCGTGAAGAACCATTTACGCTTCTGCTTACAGATATTGTTATGCCCGAAATGGATGGTATTGAACTGGCTCGTCGCGCCACCGAAATCGATCCGGATATGAAAGTCATGTTCATTACCGGATTTGCCGCTGTGGCATTAAATCCCGATTCTGATGCACCAAAGGATGCGAAAGTCCTTTCAAAACCTTTCCATTTACGAGATCTTG
Organism: uncultured Hyphomicrobiales bacterium; assembly: GCA_963922405.1. GTDB lineage: Bacteria > Pseudomonadota > Alphaproteobacteria > Rhizobiales > Rhizobiaceae > JAALLB01. Next base: position 5,264 of record CAWUJF010000213.1, read on the forward strand.
TTAACGAAGTGGAAAAAATGCTGGCTGCTTAGGTACATCGCCAGATCACTCGAAATTTTGACCGTGAAAACGATTGACGAGCGCCGTACTTTATGGTGTATGCAGCGGACTTGAAGTGAGTACAAACTCATCAAAAGGGCGATTAGCTCAGCGGGAGAGCACTACATTGACATTGTAGGGGTCACTGGTTCAATCCCAGTATCGCCCACCATTCCTTCGATTTTAAGGCTCCGATAGCCTTTCGGGGGCACTTGCTGGGAGCGGGTTGGCGTATTGAGGCGTGATCGCATTGGCTGTATGGGCGTGATATGGATGCTCGTATTGCTGAATTGGTGGCGCTGGAGCCGGTGAAAGTATGGTCGCTGATCGTCACTTTGCTGGGGGATTTGTCCCGGCAGAAAATCTCATCCTTGGCTGGAAAAGATCTGCGGGAGCGCTTGGCACCTATCGGTATTAGAGCTGAGACCGCGCGGGTTGCTCTGCACCGGCTGCGGCGTGAGGACTGGATCGAAACACGCAAAGCCGGGCGCGAAGTCGAATATAGTCTTTC
>CAWUJF010000214.1:0-5809 GCA_963922405.1 uncultured Hyphomicrobiales bacterium
CCGGTTAAGCAGCGTCCCCTGATTGTTTCTGACGGTGCCGTTAACGTGACGCCAGATCTCAAGACAAGGCAGAGTGCAATTGTTTGTGTCGACGAGCTTGCTAGAAAAACCGGGATAGAACGTCCGAAAATAGCAATCCTTTCAGCTACTGAATCTGCAATACCTTCAGTGCCATCCTCAATGGAAGCCAAGGAATTAGCGGATTGGGCGGCTGAGAATGTTCAAACCTCGGATGTGCGGGGTCCTCTGGCCCTGGATCTGATCCTGTCGCAAAAGTCTGCGGAAACCAAAGGTCTCGGTGATGATCCTGTTGCGGGTAAAGCCGATGCTATTATCGTGCCTGATATTGTATCAGGAAATGCTGTCTTTAAATCGTTGGTTTATCTGGGTGGTGGATGCGCTGCAGGGATCGTTCTTGGCGGCAAAATACCTGTTCTGTTGACCAGCCGCGCTGACCCGCCAGCTGCGCGTCTGGCGAGTGCCGCACTTGCAGCTATCATGCGCTAGTCAGCCTGACGACATTTTCTTCTGATCGAGCTTCTTTTGTTGAAGCTCGTCCAGTCGTTCGAACCAGTTATGTTTTTTGAGAAAGAAAACATAATAGAACAGTGATGTGAAAATCATCATCAGGGAAACGGACATGATGGCGTCAGATGTGAAGTGAGAGCCGGTCGAAACGCGAAGCCAACCAACAAGTGCGCTCATGATAACGCCAATGCATAGGATAACTATGCGCATTCTGGTTTCAAACAAGAAGGCAATGGTGATTGCAATAACGGCGACACCGGCAACCTCACCACTGGTGAACGAGCAATTGTCCTCGCATTGATTTGCCCATTGCCAAAAGGGAGTGAACTCCAGTGCCCCTCCGAATTCATTTACATCCTTCGGTCTTGCCCTGCCCCAGTTTCCCTTGAGTATCACGTTAACAACCATTACGGCGCTACCAAGCGCTGTGAGGCCCAAAAAGGCCCATTTATGCCACATCAAACCCCATATCGTTTGCTGTTCATTGTATGATTTTAAACCGCACCACAATACAACTACGTAAAATATGGTTATGGAGTAGATGACGAGTTTTCGAAAACCCCCGGCAAATTCATCATGACGCATTAAAAACCCGGTTTCTGAAGAATAGAACGAACGGGTAATTTCCTGATCCAGTGTTGGGAACAGGGCAAAAACAATGTATGTGATGATCGCAACTACAGCACCGGCACCAAGAAACCCTAGTGTGTATTTAGTATCCGGCATCTGGCCTTCAGCATGTGAGGTGGATTCAAGTTTGATATGGGAGTTATCTTCAGAACTCATTGAAATTTCTTGTGTCCTTCAAGCTTAAATAAATATACCCGTTCTATTTCACCGGCAGAAATATCTGCACTTTCTAACAGTTCGACTGTCTCAAAGTCATCACCGAAAGCTGTTTTATCTTTTAAATGCGACACGACCAGAATTGGATCACGCAAGGAATCCTGCAGAGCGTATTCAAGTTCAAAATGATCCTTTGGCATATCTCCAAATCGCCAGGCTAATTTCGATTCTTCTCGCTGTCTCAAGTTGTAATGCATTAAGGCAGATAGTCGTCTGTTTGTGGTGACGACAGCATTGTACTCAAATGCCTCGAGCTGTTTTCGTACTTTATCAGCAATTTCTGCTGCTCCTTGCGTTCGTTTGAATGGTTCGATGCCGGAGGGCAGGTTTAATTGACCAGGACCTGCGAAACAGACCGCAACTGTGATGAGAACAAATGTAACGCCATGAATGCTGAGTGTGGTTCTCATCCAGCCCCAAGGAACTCGATTGACCAGAATTTCGACAACCAGAATAGTAGCGGCTATGTAAGTCACTGCCGCCCAGTTAGCATAGGCTTTGCTGATTATTGCTTGGGCGAGAATAGTTACGAGTACTGGTAAAGAAAACGCCACCAGCATTCTATGGCTTTCAGAAATTGTATCTCTGCGCATGCTCCACAAAGTGGCAATATACATGCCGAACATGATCGGCCCAAATACACCAAACTGCGAGCCAAAGAAATCTAAAAATCCTGTCCAGTTCGGGCTGAACCCATCCCAACCAATGTTTTCCGCAGTATGTGAAGCTGTAACGAAATCATTTTCCAGGTTCCACAATACATTCGGTATCAACATTGCGAAGCCTGCCAGTGCCGCGAGCCAAAAACTGATACTTCCAGCTGGAGGATTGTCAGATCGGCAGAAAATCAAATGCACGAATGCGCATCCAATAAAATAAGCCATGGCGTATTTGGCATTTAATCCAAAACCGATTGCCAGCAATAGCAGTAAAAGCCACCTATTGCTGAAGTCTTCACCTTTTATCAGATTTGCATAGGCCAGAAGTGCCAGGCTCCAGCAAAACAGCAATGGAACATCAGTGGAGATAATTGTGGACGATAGAGTAACGGCTGGCAGTAAAGCGTAGGAAAGACCAGACCAGAAGGCTACTTTTTCATCGAATAATTTCTGTGCCGTAAGATAAACAACTACCGCTGTTCCAGTATGAAGAACTGGCGCTGCTAACCGAACAAAAAACTCAGAATTACTGTCAAAAACACCAGTGGTTATCGCGATAATCCATGCAAGCAATGGAGGTTTTGAAAAGTAACCGAATTCGAAGGTTTCTGACCAGGCCCAATATTGTGCTTCATCAAAAAACAATTCGGAATTGTTGAACCACAATGAGATAAGCCTCAAAAGCAATAATACGCCTAGCCAAAAAAGCAACTTGCCCATTAGCGCATTGTTTTCCAAATGGGTGTTGGTCATAGTTATTGCTTTTTCATTGCTTGCTAATCCGCCTCACCTATGAGAAGTAGCGCAGGTCAAGTCAAGCTTTCCGGTATGCAGATTGATGAAAATTTCACTAGTTATCCCTGCTTTTAATGAAGAAGATAATGTTGTTCCGCTTGTACGGGAGTGTTTTGACGTTTTACCGGCTACAACTGTGGGTGAGCTAATAGTTGTTGACGACTGCTCCACTGATCAAACTGTAAGGAACTTGCAGGCAATCAAAGAAGAATATTCCAAGCTGCGAATTATCAAACATGGAAGTAATTCTGGACAGAGCGCTGCCCTTAGATCAGGTATTCTCGCTGCCAGGTTTGATGTGATCGCGCAGCTGGATGGCGATGGACAGAATGATCCAGCTGATCTGGTTCATTTGCTTGAAAAGCTTGGCGAACCAGGTGGCAGCGGCCCTGCCCTTGTCGGTGGCATCCGGACTAACCGAAAAGATACGGGCTCAAAACGTTGGGCATCAAAGTTTGCTAACGCAATCCGGGATTTTATATTACGTGATGATTGTCCAGATACTGGTTGCGGCACAAAAGTGTATTGGCGGGAAGCGTTTCTGCGCTTACCCTTCTTCACGAGCATACATCGATATCTCCCGGCGCTTTTTCAAACCTATGGATACAATTGCGAATATGTACCAGTAAATGATCGCCCGAGACTAACCGGGTATTCGAAATATAACAATCTACGACGAGCCATCGTCGGGCTTTATGATTTAATCGGAGTTAGTTGGTTACGTAGAAGGACCAAGCATCCTCAAACTGAAGAAGTTTGATTTTCAGCTTTCAGTTTTTTTCCGGTATCGTTGATACAAAAACGCACCAATTCCCATAGACACAACAAACAGTCCGATCGATATCCATATTTGTGTGGAAGAACCAACTTCCACTCCTGTTCCAAGAATGGCAAAAATGGCGGCTTGAGGAACAAATCCAATTGCTGAACCCAGAAAAAATCCAAAAGCAGGAATACCCAATGCTCCTGCGGTCAGATTTGTGAAGAAGTTTGAGCCAGCCGGAAAGAAGCGCCAGACCATAGTGGCGAGCAATGTGTTTTCCCTCCAAAAGTTTATTGCCAAGCCCAACTTACCTTTCACAAACTTTTCAAAATACCCTCGAAATATTCTTGCGATTGAAAAATTGATGATACATGCAGTCACCATTGCAAACCAGGCCGTTGCTAATCCTGTCCAGAACCCGAAAAAATAGGCGGCGAAAAAGGCAGCCATTTGTCTTGGGGCTCCCAGTACAATTAATCCGATGCAAACAAGGTAGAAACCAGGAGGACCGCTCCACCACACTCCATCTGCACTGTTGCCAAAGGGAAGCGTTTTGAATATTCCTTCGAAATTGACTGAATTCAAACCATACCCAATCAGGATCAATAAACCGATCACAACTAAACCTTTTAGAAGCGATTTGCCCCCGGCTTTTTGAAAAATTGTATTTAGGGAATTAGACATGAAACATTTCAGTCAGATTGGAATTAGGATCCAGTAACAAGCTATAAAACATGATGCAATGATAATGGGAACGGAATATTCAAAGCATGTCAAATAATAACAATCAGGATATCACGGTCGAAACCCTAGCTGGCTATCTATCTGATGCTATTTCAGGTTTCGGGGAACTTCAATCGGTTGATAAGTTTTCAGGTGGTCAATCCAATCCCACTTACAAATTGAGTACAGACGAAAAGCAATATGTATTACGTGCCAAACCTCCAGGTGATTTGCTTAAATCTGCCCATCAGGTGGACCGTGAATTCAAAGTTATGCACGCGCTACAAGATACTGATGTTCCTGTTCCCAGAATGTTGCATCTTGCTGATGAGAAAGACAGTCCATTCGGGCGAATGTTCTTTGTCATGGAATTCCTCGACGGTAGAATCCTGTGGGATCCTGCGCTTTCTGAAATTGAAAAAGAAGATAACACTCAACGAACAGCCATTTATGATTCCATGAATTCTGCACTGGCAGCACTTCATGAGGTTGATGTGGATGCTGTTGGTTTGTCAGATTTTGGTAAACCCGGTGACTATTTTGCCAGGCAGCTTTCCCGCTGGACGGGGCAGTATCATGCAAGTGAAGTGGACCGGCACGAAAACATGCATCAGCTCATAGAATGGTTGGAGACCAACTTGCCTGCTGATGATGGACATGTCTCACTCGTTCATGGCGATTACAGGCTCGACAACATGGTTTTTGCCAATGACAGCGCAGAAATTCTCGGCATTCTTGATTGGGAATTGTCTACCCTGGGTCATCCTCTGGCCGATCTAGCTTATCAGTGTATGCAGTGGCGACTGCCAAATGCAGGGAACTTCAGAGGTTTGGCTGGCGTGGACAGGAAATCTCTGGGATTGCCAACTGAGGACGAATATGTGGCCGATTACTGTAGAAAGCGCGGTATATCTGAAATTCCCAATTGGCCATTCTATGTGGCTTTCTCATTCTTCAGGCTCGCAGCTATCCTGCAGGGCGTTTACAAGCGCTCGCTCGATGGCAATGCGTCAAATCCCGAAAAAGCAAAGACTTATGGTGCCGCCGTACCCGTGTTGAGCATGATGGCAATGTCCATGATAAATGAGAAAAATTGAAACCAGCGTTGCCGTTTTTGCGTTCCTCCATATGTAATAGTTAGGAAACACATCTTGGGGACAACACAATGCGCGGTATCTTTTATGTATTTTTCAGTTTGGTTTTGCTGAATTTATCAGCACCAAATCATGGTTTTGCCCAACAAAACAATGATGTCGCTACCCTCGACACCCAAGCGGTGATCAGGGATCAATTGACCGCTTTTCAGACCCGAGACCATGAACGCGCCTTTTCCCATGCGGCCCCAGGCATTAAAAACATTTTCAAAAACACTGAGAATTTTATCGGAATGGTGCGGAGAGGTTACGCACCGTTGTATGAGCCTGAGACGTTTATATTTTCCCGATCACGGGAAGAAGGTGGTCGAATTTTTCAAGAAGTCCTAGTGACTGACAAA
>CAWUJF010000215.1:0-5795 GCA_963922405.1 uncultured Hyphomicrobiales bacterium
GCGTAGTTCATGGAAGCCACAAGTGCCAGACGATTGGGTGATAGTACATCATCGGATCCGAGGATCACTTCACCTTCCTTGAAATCCAACCCGGCTTTCCGGATGAATTTACCCTCAGGCGTTCCGGTGAGTACATGCACTGAGTTACCCGAAAACTCTGTGTTTTCCTGGATGATGATCGTGTCAGCGCCTTCTGGAACAACAGCACCCGTAAATATCCGCCCAGCCTGTCCTTCACCCAAGGTCCCGTCATAGGGAACACCTGCACGGGATTCTCCAATAATGATGAGATCGGCGGGGAGTTCAATCACATCGGCCTGGCGTACGGCAAAACCATCCATGGCGGAGGCATCGAAAGGTGGTTGGGTCCGTAAAGAAGGAATATCCTTCGCAAGTCTGCGGTTAGCGGCTTCGTGCAAGCCCACTTCCTCTATTCCGCAAGGCTTCACATCGCTTAAAACAATGTCCAGTGCTTCTCCAGCAGGGATTAGTGAATTCAGACGTTCCTTGTCGGCAGGCACTGTCTATTTGTCCTCACGCTTCCAGTGACCGGATTTTCCACCCTTCTTTTCCGCAAGAACGATACCAGAAATCTCCATGCCACGGTCTACTGCTTTCACCATGTCATAAATTGTCAGGCAAGAAACACTACAGGCAGTGAGCGCTTCCATTTCAACCCCTGTTTGACCGGAAACACCTGCTGTCGCGCTGATACGCAGTCCCGGCAAGTCTTCGTCCACAGTGATTTCCACATTGACTTTAGTGAGGCCAATGGGATGGCAAAGTGGGATCAGGTCAGCAGTTTTCTTTGCTGCCATGATACCTGCTATCCGGGCGGTGCCGATCACATCACCTTTTTTGGCATTTCCCTCGATCACCAGCTTCAGCGTGTCAGCATGCATCTTCACGTGGCCAAGGGCTGTCGCTTCACGCATGGTAGAATCTTTACTGCCCACATCAACCATGTGTGCTTCACCGGATTTTCCAAGGTGCGTTAGGGGAGACATATTCAAGCTGCCTTTGCCGCAACAGGATTTGCGAGCAACTCGCGGGTAGCTTCAGCCACATCATCCTTGCGCATCAGGCTTTCTCCAATAAGGAAGGAGCGGATTGAACTCTCGGACAACCGGGCAAGATCTGCTGGAACAAACAACCCACTTTCTCCCACCAGAAGCTTGTCTTCCGGAACAAGACGCGCAAGCCGTTCACTCGTTTCAAGAGAAACATCAAAGGTCTTGAGATTGCGGTTATTAATGCCGAGCAGGGAAGAGTTCATAGTCTTGAGCGTGCGCTCAAGTTCCTCTTCATCATGCACTTCGATCAGAACATCCATCCCCAGTTCAAATGCTGTTTCTTCGAGAGCCACAGCCTCATCATCATTGACGGAAGCCATGATAACCAAGATGCAATCAGCACCCCAGCTACGGGCTTCGTAAACCTGATAAGGCTCATAGAGAAAGTCTTTTCGAAGTGCGGGAAGCGAAACCTTGTCTCGCGCATTGGTCAGGAACTCTGGTGCACCCTGAAAGCTTGGAGTGTCAGTCAAAACAGAAAGGCAGGCTGCTCCACCTGCTTCATAGGCTTCCGCAAGCATAGGCGGGTCAAAGTCTTCCCGGATCAGGCCTTTGGATGGGCTTGCTTTCTTGATTTCTGCAATCAGCGCGTAAAGCCCGGCATCCAGTTTTGCCTGCAATGCATCCTTGAACCCACGAGGTTTGGAAACATCAGCAATTCTTGCTTTCAGTTCGTCCAATGATACGGCGGACTTGGCAGCAGCGATTTCCTCGCGCTTGTAAAGTTCTATCTTTTTCAGAATGTCAGCCATTACGCATTTCCCTGATTTGAAACTTCAACCAGTTTTGAAAGGGTAGCTTCTGCAGCACCGCTGTCAATCGCCTGTTGGGCAATCGCGGTTCCTTCTTCAAGATTGGGGGCCTTATCAGCAACCACCAGGGAACAGGCGGTATTCATAACGACCATGTCGCGGTATGGGCTGGGTTCACCTGCGAGAACAGCGCGAAGCGCTTTGGCATTGACCTCAGCATCACCTCCGGCGATGGCACTTTCCGGTGCCACATTAAATCCGAAATCTGCGGGTGTAATTTCAAAGGTCTTGATCTCTCCATTAGCGAGCTCTGCCACTTGAGTGGTGCCGGTGATCGTAACTTCGTCAAAGCCTTCGCCATAGACGGTCCAGACCTTTTCAGAACCAAGCTTCTTGAGAACCTTAGCCGCGGTCAAAACCCATTGCGGCGCAAAGACACCCAGAAGCTGTCTTTTAACGCCGGCAGGATTACACATGGGACCAAGCAGGTTGAATATCGTACGCGTTGCCAGTTCCACGCGGGCAGGGCCCACATAACGCACTGCTGAATGGTGAGCCGGTGCAAACATAAAACCAATACCAGCTTCCTCAATGCAATCGGTTATCTGGCCGGGGGAAAGTTCGATATTCACGCCAAGGGCCGTCAGAACATCCGATGCCCCGGACTTTGAAGAAAGAGATCTGTTTCCGTGCTTTGCAACCTTTACACCGGTGGCCGCTGTAACAATCGCAGTACAAGTGGAGATGTTATAAGAGCCTTTTGCGTCACCACCAGTGCCCACAATATCAATGGCGTCGTCTGGTGCATCAACAGGCAGCATCTTTGCGCGCATGGTATCCACGGCGCCTGCGAATTCATCTTCCGTTTCCCCACGTACGCGCATGGCCATCAGCGTGGCACCGATCTGCGCGTCAGTGGCCTCACCGGACATGATTATATCGAAAGCTTCCTGCGTTTCTTCCCGGCTCAGTGTCTCACCATTGGCGAGCTTGCCAATGGTTCCCTTAAGATCCTGCATTCTAAACTCTACCCTTATCCCCGAAAGACGGAGACTTAAAACCCGTGTTGACCACCACCATAGTTGTGAGGGTTCAGCGCGGCTTCAATTGCCTGTTGGTTAACTGTCACAGTTTCCCGTGACTGCAGGTCTGCCACTACCTGGTTGAGCATGTCAATGGCTGCGGTTTCATTCAGGCGATTAGTTTGGTCTTCGGTTAACTCAAGACTGGAGGGCTCCACCACCTCGGCAACGCGTAGAACGGCATATGTGTTGTTGGGAGACCTGGCAGTTGCAATGTCGCCCTCAGCCGTTGCATAGCCCACCTGAAGTGGTTCTGCACCCAGCTCAGAAATCTGCCCTGTCCGGGTTACCGGCTCGCTTTTCACAAATGTGGTTTTGTTGCCGAATGAGTCATCCGGGATCACTTCCGCAAGAACCGTATTGAAGTCTTCACCAATCCGCACGCGTTCAGCGATCTTTTCAGCCACTTCGCGGATCTTGTTTGCCTTTTCCGCATTAACCCAGTCCGCCTGAGCATCAGACTTCACTTCTTCGAAGGTTTTCTGTCTCTCAGGGGTGATTTCATCCACCTCATACCAGAGGAAACCGCTAGCACCGATTTCAAGCGCCTGTGTGTCTTCATCAGGTTCGGCAGTAAATGCTGCCTGTGCCAACTGGTTCAGGTTCGGGATGTTTGCGATGTTGTTACCGTTTTCATCCTGGCCGCGCGCATCCATTGCTGTGATGACACGAGCTTTGAGTTCGGCACGTTCAGCAGCTTCTGCAAGACGCACACCAGCGGAACGCTCATCTTCCACCACATCAAATAAGGCAAACACCTCATCAGTAGCTCTCTGGATTGCAAGGAAGTTGCGCAACTCATCTTTTACTTCATCAAAAGGCGTGGTGCTGGCTTCCTGGATTTCGCTGATACGAAGAATGATCGGACCGAAGGTACCTGGAATGATGTCGGTGGGTTCGTTGAGTTTCGCTTCAAAAGCGGCCTTTGAAACTGCGTCATCCGGCAGATCCGATGGAAGCATGAGGCCAAGATCCACATCTGCAACGCTCTTGCCGAGTTCTTTCAGCACGTCTTCAAATGAAGTGCCTGCATTGAGCTTGTCCTTAACCTGTTGGGCTTCGTCATTGCTCGCCAATACCAATTGCTCCACCCGACGTCTTTCAGGCGTTGCCAAGCTGGACTTGCGGTTTTCGTAAGCTGCCTGCAGTTCTTCGTTTGTCACTTCCTGCGGTTTCATGACGTCAGATGCTTCAAGCTTCAGGATCGTCACCTTACGATATTCAGGTGCACGATAATTATTGAGGTTAGCCTCATAATATTTCTTGGTGAGATCATCGGTCGGGACAGGTTGTTCGTCGATCACCTCGTCACCGACAATCACATAGTCAAAGATGCGTTGCTCTTTCTCGTACATTGAGAGGGCATCGCTGAACGCCTTAGGCATATCAAGCGCAGAAGAAGTGCCTTCCTGCAACTGATTGCGAAGAGCCACTTTTTTGCGATCCGCAATATAGTCATTTTCAGAAATGCCAAGCTGGTTCAAGGCTGCCCGCAGTTGTGAACGGGAGAAATTACCGGACAAATCAAAGAACCGCTCATCCTTTGCTATTTCAAGCGCCACATTCTGGTCAGACAAGCCAAGACCCATTTTGCGGGAATTCTCATCAAGCACTGCGCCAGAAATCACCTGTGCCAATACATTCTGACGTAAGCCAATTGCGTCGGCTTGCTCTTGTGTCAAAGGTCTTCTGAACTGCTGCTGGAGCGCTCTCAACTGGTTTTGATAAGCAAACGCAAAATCAAACCGGTTCACTTCGGTTTTGCCCACTTGAGCAACTGTGCTGATGTTACCGAATATAAGACTTCCAGAGACACCCCAAATGGCAAAACTGATCACCAATAGTGCAATCAGAATTTTTGCGATCCAGCCTTTGGCAAATCCGCGTAGTAAGTCCAGCATAGAGGTCTCCGTTCAAATGCGCTTTTGATTCTGTTCCAGGGAACACTATCGTTCGCACCGATATATAGTTTCAGCAGCCATGCCACAAGGAATTGTGCATATATCCTTGAATTAATATCAGCTTTTGTTGCGTTTGAGCATTGAAGAGTTAAAACATGGGCTAAATCACCCTGTCAAAAGGTCGCAAACGCACTTTCTCGCGCAATTGTGACCGTTAAATAAGGAAACGGCATGACCCCTGACATCAAACCGCTCGTTGCTGGAAACTGGAAAATGAACGGCACACGCTCTTCTCTTGGCGAATTGCAGAACATGGTTGACGCTTATGACCAGCAAATGAACGCGCAACTTGATCTTCTGGTTTGTGTGCCAGCCACACTGATCATGGCGGCAAGCGATACCGCATCAGGAAGCAAAGTACAGGTGGGCGGTCAGGACTGCCATTCAAACGACAGCGGTGCCCATACCGGAGATATTTCATCTCAGATGATTGCTGATGCCGGTGGTGATGCGGTCATTGTAGGGCACTCTGAGCGCCGCACAGACCATGGTGAAGACAACGCCACAGTGCGCGCAAAGGCTGAAGCTGGCTTGCGCTCAAATCTCCTGACCATTGTATGCATTGGTGAAACCGAGGAAGAACGCAAATCCGGTAATACACTGGATGTTCTGAAGAACCAATTGGATGGATCCATGCCCGAAAGTTCCACCGCCGGGACAATCGTTGTTGCCTATGATCCCGTCTGGGCTATCGGTACAGGTCTCGTTCCATCCGTTGAAGACGTAACCGAAGCGCATGCGTTTATCCGTGGAGAACTGAAAGGCAGATTTGGCGGTGAGGGTGCCCGCATGCGCATCCTTTACGGTGGTTCTGTAAAGCCCGGTAATGCAGTGGAATTGATGGGTGTGGCAAACGTAGATGGTGCACTCGTCGGGGGTGCAAGCCTGAAGGCAGAAGATTTCATGGGTATCTGTGCTGCCTATAAT
>CAWUJF010000216.1:0-5786 GCA_963922405.1 uncultured Hyphomicrobiales bacterium
GGGCGCGTTGACATCATGACCGGTACGCTCGGTAAGGCACTGGGTGGCGCATCCGGCGGTTATACATCCGGTAAAAAAGAAGTGGTTGAATGGTTGCGTCAACGCTCACGTCCCTACCTCTTTTCAAATACACTTGCCCCGGTGATTGCAGCCACCTCACTACGGGTTCTTGATATGCTTGAAGGTTCCACTGAGCGTAGAGACCGGTTGGAAGAAAATGCAAAATATTTCCGCGAAAAAATGAGCGGTGCAGGATTTGATCTATTACCGGGTGAACATCCCATCATTCCGGTCATGTTGAGAGATCCTAAACTTGCTCAGGAAATGGCCCGTCTTTTGGATGAACGCGGTGTCTATGTGGCGCCGTTTTCTTTCCCCGTGGTCCCACGTGGACAGGACCGGATCCGCACACAAATGTCTGCAGCACACACAAAAGAAATGTTGGACCGTGCCATTGATGCATTCATAGCCGTTGGTAAGGAATTGGAGATCATCCAGTGAGCAATGAAATGAAAGCGCTTGTGAAAGCGAAACCCGAAGTGGGTCTCTGGATGGAAACCGTGCCGGTACCTGAGCCGGGCGACAATGAAGTGCTGATCAAGGTGCGAAAATCCGCTATTTGCGGAACCGACGTGCACATCTGGAAATGGGATGAATGGTCCGCTCAAACCGTTCCAGTACCGATGGTGGTGGGACATGAGTTCTGCGGTGAAATCGTGGATATGGGTAAAGCTGCTAGGAAGTTCACGCGTGGACAGCGTGTTTCCGGTGAAGGCCATGTGGTATGCGGCGTCTGTCGAAATTGCCGTGCCGGACGCGGGCACCTATGCCGTAACACACTTGGTGTGGGGGTAAACCGGCCAGGTTCTTTTGCGGAATATTTATGCATTCCCGAGGATAATGTGGTTCCGATCCCAGAAGATATTCCCGATGAGATTGCAGCGATTTTTGATCCACTTGGTAACGCCGTCCACACAGCCTTGAGTTTTGATCTGGTGGGTGAAGATGTACTAGTAACTGGTGCCGGTCCAATTGGGATCATGGGTGCACTCGTTGCACAACGGGTCGGTGCACGAAAAGTGGTGATCACCGATATCAGCCCCTATCGCCGTCAACTGGCCAAGCAGTTGGGAGTTCAGCATGTGGTCAATGCGGCAACGCAAGATCTGAACGATGTGATGGAAAAGCTCGGCATGACGGAAGGCTTTGACGTGGGCCTTGAAATGTCCGGTGCCGCACCCGCCATGCGCGACATGATCGACAAGATGAACAATGGTGGAAAAATCGCTCTACTCGGCATCGCTCCTACCGAATTCGCTGTCGACTGGAACAAGATCATTTTCAAGATGTTGCACGTCAAAGGCATTTATGGCCGGGAGATTTTCGAGACCTGGTATAAGATGATTGCGCTCGTTCAGTCCGGCCTTGATCTGACTGATCTCATCACACACCGCATTGGTATTGATGACTTCGAAGAAGGGTTCGGCGTCATGCTTTCTGGTGAAGCGGGTAAAGTGGTCATGGACTGGGAAAGCGCCTAAAGTGACAGAATTGAGATAGAATTCTCAAAGGAGGGATCGATGTCAAAAGCTCAGGTTATTCATAAGCTCGGCCCACCCGATGCCATGAACTGGGAGGATTGGGCTGTTCCAGATCCCGCTGCAGGTGAAGTGCGGATAAGACACACCGCTGTAGGCGTAAATTTTGCAGATACCTATCACCGTGGTGGTATTTCCCATCCATGGCCTGTTCCTGAACCGCCAGTGGTTATCGGATTTGAGGCCGTGGGAATTGTTGAGGGAACTGGTGACGGCGTTACAGAGTTCAAAACCGGTGACCGGGTTGCATACGGCATCCCGCCCCTGGGCAGTTATTCGGAAGTCAGAAATTATCCAGCCGATAAACTTCTCCATCTGCCAGATGGACTTGATGACAAAGAAGTCGCTGCACTCCTGATGAAAGGGATGACGGCGCATTACCTGCTTCATCGCACATACAAGGTTAAACCAGGAGATACGATACTGGTTCATGCGGCTGCCGGTGGAATGGGCCTCATTCTTTGCCAGTGGGCAAAGGCATTGGGTGCATTAATTGTTGGAACCGTTTCAACGCAAGAAAAGGCCGAAGTGGCACGCGAAGCTGGTTGCCATTATCCAGTGGTCAGATCAGAACAGAACTTTGTAGATGTGGTCAAAGATGTGACGGACGGAGAAGGATGTGCCGTAGTCTATGAGGCCATCGGTAAGGATACGCTACAACATTCGCTCGATAGTCTAAGGCCGATGGGCGTGTGTGCTGCATACGGTCATGTATCCGGCCCACCCGATCCGGTGGACATTATTCAGGATCTGGGTCGTAGAGGCTCACTATTTATAACGCGCCCTGCAATCATGCATTACGTGGCAAAACGATCTGATCTGGAATGGACTGCTAACGATCTCTTCAAGGCGATTGGTGATGGCATTCTCGACGCCAACATCAACTACGAATATGCCCTTAAAGATGCCGTCAAAGCACATGAGGCAATTGAGTCTGGCACCACCTTAGGTGCGACTGTATTGCTTCCGTAGTGGAACAAATCTGTCGTAATTAGCCGGGAGAACGCATTAGTGCGTCTTGGTGCTATGCAAGCGTTGTTTTTTGATCCTGAACAACTCTATGATGTGGAGGTTGAAAACAGGACAAAATCAATGGCCAAGGAAGATCAGGAACATTGCATATTCTGCAAAATCATCGCAGGCAAAAGCCCGCTGAGTGAGGTTTATTCTGACGAGCATTGTATTGGTTTGATGACAATTGGACCGGTCAATGAAGGTCATGTGATGGTTATCCCACGCGAGCACCTTCCTTATCTGAAAGACGTGCCCGAGAAACTGGGAGCGCATATGTTTACAGTTGCACAGAAACTTGCTGCGGCCATTCGGTCTTCAGACATTCCATGCGACGGCATAAACATGTTCCTGGCTGATGGAGAAGTAGCCCATCAGGAAGTGTTTCATTTCCATCTCCACGTTTACCCGCGATTGGAGGGTGATGGGTTCGGGTTCAAATATGATGAACGTCACTTTCAAGAGCCTCCAAGGTCAGAACTTGATCGCGTTGCAAAATTGATCAGGAAAAGTCTCGATAGCAATTACACAAGCAGTGCAGGTAACCTCTGATGCAATATCATTTTGATGGTTTTCGTGCTGGTGATCCGAACAGACAGTCTTCTGCAGATCACAAGAAGGGCTCTAAAGAAGAAGTGGATGTCCTGATCATTGGTTGTGGTCCGGCAGGGCTGACCCTTGCTGCGCAGCTCTCAGCATTTGATGATATTAATGTGCGAATCGTAGAGCAGAAATCTGGGCCCCTTGAAATCGGTCAGGCTGACGGAATTGCCTGTCGATCCATGGAAATGTTTGAGGCATTTGGCTTTGCAGAAAAAGTAGCCAAAGAAGCCTATTGGGTGAACGAAACCACTTTCTGGCGGCCGATCGGAGAAGACAATCGCATTGCACGGGCAGACCGCATCCAAGATGTGGAAGATGACCTCTCTGAAATGCCCCACACGATCCTTTCCCAAGCAAGAGTGCATGACTTTTTCTTAGAAAAGATGCTGAATTCATCGCAAAACTTGAAACCGGATTACGATCTCAAACTGGTTTCATTAAAGCGCGATGACACCCAAGAATATCCAATCACCGCAGTGTTGGAAACTCTTGATGGTTCAAGCAAAGAGACCGTTAGGGCGAAATATGTGGTGGGTTGTGATGGTGCCAGAAGCTCGGTTCGTAAGTCGCTCGGATTTGAACTTAAAGGAGAAGCCAGTCGCCAACTCTGGGGTGTGATGGATGTCCTGGTGGTAACAGACTTTCCCGACATCCGGTTCAAGTGTGCAATCCAGTCTGCTGATCAGGGGAGCATCCTGATCATCCCCCGTGAAGGTGGTGCCATGGTACGCACCTATATCGAACTGGGAGAGCTGAAAGAAGACGAACGCGCATCAGATCATAACGTAACTGCAGATAGGTTGATTGATCAGGCACGAGCCGTACTTGCGCCTCACTCCTTTGATGTGAAAGAGGTTGCATGGTGTTCGGCTTACGAAATCGGCCAGCGCGTTTGTGATCAATTCGATGATCGGGGAAGCGCCGATTGTAGTGATGGTCTACCTCGGATATTCATAGCTGGTGACGCTTGCCATACCCACAGTCCAAAAGCTGGTCAGGGCATGAATGTGTCCATGGCAGATACGTTTAATCTGGGCTGGAAGCTTGCCTCTGTCATCCGTCAGCAAAGCAAGCCTGGACTTTTAAAGACATACTCTGACGAAAGGCAGGCGAAGGCGCGCGAACTCATCGAGTTTGATAAGGATATGGCAAGGCTTTTCAGCACAAGAACGAAAGATGAAAAAGCTGCATCCCAGTTTCAGAAGTATTTCCAGAAACATGGCCGATACACGGCTGGTGTGGAAACTCGATATGACCCTTCGATGATTGTCTCAGATAACAGCCAACAGGAATTGGCAAACGGCCTTCGTATCGGCATGCGGTTTCATTCTGCTCCTGTCATTCGTGCGGCTGATGCCAAGCCCCTGCAGCTTGGTCATGTGATGAAAGCGGATGGCAGATGGCGTCTGATCGCGTTCTCATCTTCCGACGATCAAGGACAAAAAGGTGAAGCCATCTCAGATCTATGCGAATACCTTGCGAATGATGCGACCAGTCCGATGAAACGGTTCACGCCTCAAGGTGCAGATATTGATACCGTAATCGACCTACGCGCTGTATTTCAGAAAAATCATCGCGATATCACAATCACTGACATGCCTGCATTGCTTAAACCGGCCAAAGGAAAACTGCAGCTGACGGACTATGAAAAAGTCTTCAGTCCGGATTTGAAAGATGGGCCGGATATATTCGATCTTCGACAGATCAACAGGAATAAAGGTGCTTTGATTATTGTGCGGCCTGACCAGTTTGTAGCCAAAATATTGCCCCTCAACGATTACAACTCCCTGTCCATTTTTTTTGATTGCTTCATGACATCGCCAGGTTGAGTAACAAGGCTAAAAACAACTCCAATCCGGTTCAAGTTTCCCATCGAATCTGATCTATTCCAGTCACCAACAGGGGAACGAAAATGGCAAAAAACATCGCGTTGATCGCCCATGATGACAAAAAAACGGAATTGGCGGAATGGGTCAAAACACATGAAGCTACATTGGCGCCCCACCAATTCACCTGTACTGGTACAACCGGTAGTGTAATTGCTGAAGCCTGTCCTGAGTTTGACATAACCATGATGAAGAGCGGGCCATTGGGCGGTGATCAGCAGATCGGTGCATTGATCGCAACTGGCGAAATTGATTTATTAATTTTCTTCACAGACCCCCTCTCCCCGCATCCACATGATGTGGATGTGAAAGCACTTGCGAGGTTGGCAACAGTCTATGATTTACCCATGGCATGTAGCCCGGCAACCGCGACGCTCATCGTGCAATCTGGGTTTCTGGATTGAGTTTGATACTCAGCTAAACCCCGTTGGTTCCCAATGCGATTTCTAAAATAGCCTTGCGAGCCTGCTTGTGGATTTTGCCATCCGAACCACTTTCAGCAACTTGATCAACCAGAAACTCTAACAGTTTCTGCTTTTCTTCACGTTCAGTTGGGCGCAGCTCAACGATCTGGCTCCAGCAATCCATGAGAGCTTTATCCAGTAAGTCAATTGCTTCGGTCTCGCCATTTCCCACTAATCGACGGATTTTATCTGCTAACCGATGATAATCATGCAACAGGTTATCA
>CAWUJF010000217.1:0-5749 GCA_963922405.1 uncultured Hyphomicrobiales bacterium
GGCGTTATCTACCCGCAAAAGATAAGACTCCTCCTATCGCATTGATTTTACATCCTCATCCCCACCCGAAGTTCGGTGGAACGATGAACAATCAAATAATATATGACTTGTTCTACATGTTCCTGGAGCGGGGATTTACGGTTCTACGCTTCAATTTCCGCGGCGTAGGCCGCAGTCAGGGTGAGTTTGATCATGGTCAGGGTGAATTATCTGATGCCGCTGCCGCTTTGGATTGGGTGCAAGGAATGCATCCAGACGCAAGAGGGTGCTGGGTTGCAGGTTTTTCTTTTGGTTCTTGGATTGGAATGCAGCTCTTGATGCGCAGACCTGAAATTGAAGGCTTTATGTCAATTGCACCGCAGCCAAACATTTACGATTTCTCTTTCCTGGCCCCCTGCCCGGCTTCAGGCCTCATAATACATGGGTCAGATGATCGTGTGGCACCTCCTGATCATGTGCAAGGTCTTGTAGATAAGTTGAAAACACAGCGCGGAATTCTCATTACCCAGAAAACCCTTGAGAATGCTAATCATTTCTTTACTGAGCATCATGATGAGCTGATTGAGGAATGCGGCACTTACCTTGACAAACGTTTGGGTATCATTCCTGGTGGAATTGAAGAGACAATGTTGTTGCGTTAACGAATGCAGCAGCATTTGCCTGCTTTTGATGATTGTCTGCTAAGCCTCTTAAGTCTGCTGTTTACTTGGTTTTTTAAGCATTGAAGCTTGCGGACGCAGCTCAAAAAATACGATTTGTTAACCATACTCATTCATATTTCCCGAAAGAAATCGGGAATCAAATATTTATGAGTATGTCTTCCATTCGCGAACCTGCGACCTTCGGTAAGCGTAAACAACCTCACACGATAATTGTAAGCGGTAACGGAAAGACCCGTACCTTCACGTTTAATCCAATCTTAATACCCATATCCATGTGCTTAGCCTTTATGCTCATGGTTGGTTATTTTGGTGCTACTGCGTACCTAATTTTCCGTGATGATCTCATTGGTGCTTCTTTGTCACGTCAAGCACGAATGCAGCATCAATATGAAGACAGAATTGCAGCTTTGAGGTCAAAGTTGGATCGAATCACTTCCCGTCAACTGTTGGATCAACAAGCCATTGAGTCTCGTGTGACAGAGTTGATGGCCCGTCAGGCAAGCATTCATCAAAGAACGGGCAAAATGAGTAGGCTGCTTGATAATGCGCGTAAACGAGGACTTACCAATAATGGAGTTGGCGCTAAAGTGCCTGTGCCGGTCGTGAATCCAGTCAAGGAATCCAAGGCACTTGATGAAACCACTACTGGCAGCATTGATATTGATAAGTCTGGATTTGCCAGTCGTCTTGCATATTTTGGTGAGCAGGAGGCTGACAGCAACGCTGCTAATCTCAAAAGAATTGGTGAAGAGAAATTCTATACTGCCTTCACTAATGAAATCTTTGGCGACGTGGCTGAAGCCATCGTTTTGATTGATAATAGTCAGCGAAATGAAGTGGATGGCTTAAGGATTGCTGCTGAGGTCAAGACGGCAAAAATCCGTAAGACACTGAAAAGTATCGGTGTGCCACTTCCCAGAAAAGAGGAAACTGGAGTTGGTGGGCCGTTCATTCCGCTAGATCATTCCGTCGAGTTTAGTGAACATCTTAGAGCCCTGGAGATTTCTCTTGAGAACTATGATGAGGTCACAAAGATTGCTAAGAAAATGCCACTTGCCAACCCACTCCCAGGAGCTGAAATCTCAAGCCGTTATGGCAGTCGCGTAGATCCATTTCACGGGCGCATTGCTTTTCATGGCGGTGTCGACTTTAGAGCGAAACGCGGCACGCCTGTATTAGCAGCCGGAAAAGGTGTTGTAACCAAAGCCGGGCGAAACGGTGGTTATGGCAAGGTTGTTGAGATCAAGCATCCAAACGGGATGCGAACAAGATATGCCCATCTCAGTCGTATCAGCGTTCAGATCGGACAGCATGTGAAGGTTGGTGAGGTTATTGGTAAAGTGGGTTCAACAGGCAGAAGTACCGGATCTCACCTGCATTATGAAATTCGTTCAGGCAAGAAGACCCGGAACCCTGTACCCTATATGAATGCAGGGCGCAGGTTGAGTAAATTACTCTAAGATAACACTCTGCATTCGTTAGTCTTGTTGTTCTCTAATTGAAGCCAACGTTGATTTTTCCGTTGTTTATGAAGCAGGTTTTCTGGAAGACACTCAGGTTTATCGGATTTGGAAGTCTTATATCGCTTATGTCCGGTAACGATTTCCGTGATTCTTCAAATGAGCGTCTTATTTGTGAGAGAACTATAAATTTGGTTCCTTTTTCTGATGCATAACTCCTAAGTTCATTCATTTGATCAACTAAAGGGGGATTTTCTCGCTTTTGATCCAGCAGTTGCAGATAATCAATCACTGCTGTGGTGTTTTCTGGCAATGATGAAATACGCTCAATAATATGTCTGGAGTAAATGTTGTCCGAACCATCAAACGAAAATTGAACATTATACTCAAGATCAGATAAACCTATACTTTCCAATACGCTAGAAAAATCGTTCTTTGTAAAATCCAGGGAAAACAATATTGAATTCTCACCACATTTGACGGCTTCGGAAAGTAGTTGAAGTGCAAGAGAAGTTTTGCCATGCCCCTTTCTTGCGCCCAGCAGGAGAAGATCACCTGGTTCGAGTTGGTGAAAAATACTTGATGCAGACTTTGTGTTCTTGCTGTCGGATACTAATAGGCTCCAACTTGAATATCCTTCCATTTGTGAGATTATATTCAGAGCTTGGTTGAGGGGTATATTGTTACTTCTGGAAAGCAATCTGGCTTTTCGTTTCAAAGCAAAAATGGGTGCAGATAAATGCATTGAATTCTCCTTGAACGAGCAAAGATACAACCCCTCCTCATGCAGATCGCTCGTAAGTCGAATTATGGATTTAGCCTTGCATGAAAAATGCTTTCCCGATTGGAGGGAGGAGGCCCAGGCTGGCCCACGCTGATACTACCTGATTCCCCTAGCTCTTCAATTCCGGATCATATTGAAATGGCAAAATTAGCTGTGTCCGCTTTAGTCGATATCTTCGACTTCAGCACCTTCGGACCCTGTAACCTGGTGAACCAGCGCTGCTTCCATGAAATCGTTCAAATCCCCATCAAGGACATTATCAGGAGAGGTATTTTCTACTCCGGTCCGCAAATCTTTTACCAGCTGATAGGGTTGCAAAACGTATGAACGGATTTGATGACCCCAGCCGATGTCTGTTTTTGCGTCATGTGCATCCTGAATGCTTTCCTGACGCTTTTTCATTTCGAGATCATAGAGGCGCGCGCGCAATGCCTTCATTGCATTTGCACGGTTTTGATGTTGCGATTTTTCAGACGAAGTAACCACTATTCCAGTTGGTGCGTGCGTGATCCTTACCGCGGAATCGGTTGTGTTTACATGTTGACCACCAGCTCCTGAAGATCGAAAAGTATCTATTCGGATATCACTGTCAGCGATTTCAATTTCGATGTTGTCATCAATCTCCGGATATACCCATACAGAAGAAAACGATGTGTGCCGCCTGTCATTACTATCATAAGGAGAAATCCGTACCAGCCGATGAACACCAGATTCTGTTTTTGCCCAGCCAAATGCATTCTCGCCACGTATCATAATTGATGCGCTTTTGATTCCAGCTTCATCGCCGGGTGATGTGCTTTGTAGTTCAACTTTGAAGCCATTTTTTTCCGCCCAGCGTATATACATACGGAGAAGCATGTTGGCCCAATCCTGGCTTTCTGTACCCCCAGCACCTGAATGCACTTCCAGGAAACAATTTGCACCATCCAGTTCTCCGGAAAGTAGTGCAGCAACCTGGCGTTTCCCCATTTCAGCATTCATTTTGGTCAAAGCGGCTTCGGCCTCGGTGACAACTTCATCATCACCCTCTTCTTCACCAAGTTCGATGAGACCCAAATTATCATCAAGTTCAGATTCTATCTGTACAATTGTCGTGATTGATTTTTCCAGATTTTGCCTCTCGCGCATCAATTTTTGCGCAGCTTGCGGATCATTCCATAATTCTGGATCTTCTGAAGCAGTGTTGAGTTCCTCTAGACGTTTATTTGCTGCATCCCAGTCAAAGATGCCTCCTCAGCAGGCTTACAGCTTGCTTGATTTCATTCACGATTGATTGCGTTTCTGCACGCATGACTCAATTTCCTGCGGTTATCTAAGATTCTGGCAGAACATAAGTAGGCAATCGATCGAAGTAAACCGGAATATGGCAATATTCTCAGTGAATTCGGTGAATTGTAAATGGGACTGTAAAGATGGTGGTGCTCCCACACGGACTCGAACCGCGGACCTACTGATTACAAATCAGTTGCTCTACCAGCTGAGCTATAGGAGCATCGATCGATTCAGATGATCAAATTGATCGAAAGTAGCAACCTCTTATTCAATTTTATGGGCTTATGCAAGCCTAGAAAACAAGAAAATAAGATGCGTTGTGCACAGCATTACTATGGCTATGTTAACAAGTATATAAGGCGACGGATATGATAATAAAATTTTGTGGTTTGAATGCAAATCAGCGTCGTTAACCTTATTTGGCAATAATGGTTATTAATCACTTAATTTCTTGCTTGTTCCAATTCACTCGCGTAGATTCGAAGGCGAGATGCGGCAGCAGTATGATCAGGCAGTGAGGACCGTTTGATTAGCTGTGACTTGTAAATCCAAAAGATTTTTGGATCGGAGTACACTATTATGCCGCTAACAAAATCTCTGTCTTTCAGAGCCCTTTCACGACTATCCGTTTTGACAGTTTTCACAGTTGCAGGTTTCGCGACAGCACTCGATATTGCTTTTACCGAGACTGCTCAAGCGAGTTCTAAAAGGGGAACTTATCTTAACTCGACCACTCAATTCAGAACCAAATCCCGTGTTTTTCACAATGGTAACCGATTCAAGGGATCGAAGAAATATTCAGGGCACAAAGGGTACTCCAGATACAACGGTTACAATGGATACAGGGGTAATTCTGGATATAACGGTTACAGGTACAAGGCGAAAAATGTATTTCGTCATAGTGGAACTCGCAAGAGTGGAGTTTACAGCTCATTTAATCAGCCGAGGGTCTTTAAACCTGTGATTCCGCAGAATAGTGGTGCTACGATTTTTGCAACTCCTGATGGTTCTCAGTTCCGTTTGTTCGGTGATCGCCCAGTGGGCAATCTGGGATTTGAGGATGAAGCGATCGGTGGCGTGATACTTGATGGTCCTTCTGCGGATGGACGTTTTGGTCCCTCAGGCCGTGAGTTCTGTCCGAAGGGTTACAATTGTGGTTATCGATATTATCAGGACGGTACCGGCCCGAGGATTATTCGACTAGGGCAGAAACCCGGTAAAGATCTACCTGAATATGACCCGGTGGATGGTCCAGCTATCATTCGCTTAGGTGACTAACTGAGGTTAATACAGAAGACTGCACTAGAATGGATAGTGTGGTCTTTTGTGCACTTACCTTAAATCATTTCAGTGGACAACGAACTCTGGATCTGTTTTGCCGCCCTTTCTGCCGCATCCAATGCACCTTCTATCAGTCCGGGACTTCGTTCAGCCGTTTCTGATCCTGCAAACACAAGATGTCCCTCGTAATAATTCTCACGCAAAGAATGCGGTCTGATGGATGGGTGACCTGCAGTGGAAATAATATCCTCACCTGTGGCAACAAACGGGTCGAGAGACCAGTCCTCAAT
>CAWUJF010000218.1:0-5742 GCA_963922405.1 uncultured Hyphomicrobiales bacterium
TGGCCACATTAAGACACTCAACATGCAGTCGCCATACAGCAATACGGTTCTTTCAGAAAACCTGAAGGCGAGTAAGATGCCGCCGTTTTAACCATAAGCAGGTTATGATTATTCTCCACCGCAAACATCTATGCTATCGTGTGTTCGGGCGCGTCTAAATAGTATTTCGTAAAGGTGGGTTGCATGCGTCAATCTCGTGTTGTGGGGATGATTTCAGTTTTCGGCATGGCTCTTATGGGTTCTCAAACAGCGGCATTTGCTGAGAAAAATGAACCTCTTCACATAATAGTCTCACTTAAAGACCAGCATTTGCGGGTCTATCAAGGCACGCAGGAAGTTGCGCAATCCAATATTTCATCCGGCAAGCGCGGTAACGAAACACCCACTGGAATTTTCTCAGTTCTGCAAAAAAACCGTCACCACCGTTCAAATATTTACAGCAATGCGCCAATGCCATTTATGCAGCGTCTGACCTGGTCAGGCATTGCGTTGCATGCTTCCAACAATGTGCCAGATCATCCAGCCTCTCATGGATGTGTTCGCCTGCCCCATGAATTCGCACGTGAGCTCTTCAGAATGAAAACCAGGGGAGCCCATGTGATCATCGAGGAAAATGCTGTAACGCCGCAACTGATATCACATGACAAACTCTTCCAGCCCAAAGTCACCTGGAAGCAGAATAGCGAGTATGATCCGTGGGTAAATGCGCATATTGAAAAATCGAACACAGGCTTCATCACCGCAAAGTCACAAGAGCCGGTCCGCGTGCATATTACTAGACGCACGCACAAGGAAGATTTGTTCGAAGTTCAGAGACTGTTGAATAAACTTGGTTTTGATGCCGGTACTGTGGATGGCTATATGGGCCCTGTTACCTGGAATGCCATTACGGAATTTCAAAAGGCCCAGGGAAACAAACCGAACGGTAAGATTGACGGTCAATTACTCAAATCTCTTTATAAAAAGGCAAATGAGGAAAAACCCGCCAATGGCCGACTTCTGGTGCGCCAGGGTCAATTGCCCATCTATGAAGCTCAGGTCACTATCACCAATCCTGAATTGCCGCTGGGTTCTCACCTTGTATCTGCAACCGGGTTTGACAAATCCAACCAAAAGACTGACTGGCTTCATGTGAGCCTGGAAGATCGGGTGCATCGCCGCATCAACCTGCAAAAAGCGCTGGAAATTGAGCAGACCACTTCCCGTCGCTCGGTTTCTGAAGCGCTTGATCGCGTAACTATGTCCGCCAAAGTGAAGTCTCAGGTTTCACGCCTGCTTACACCGGGATCGTCGATTACGATTTCAGACAATGGATTGAGCATTGAGACAGGTGCAAAGGCAACCGACTTTATCGTTCTGACCAAGCCTGAACACACAACAAAGTATGCAGAACAGGTGGATCCTTCATCTACGATCTCAAACTGATCTCAGTATCCACTTCTCGCATTAAGTTACCTGTCAAACAGCAGGACAGCGTTCACACACGCAGCAATTTTGAGTTAACCAAAGCGGAACAAGTCTGCGAAAAACCTTGTTATGCGTTCGATAAATACTTACATTGAAATTGCCGAGGAGTTCGGCAAT
Source organism: uncultured Hyphomicrobiales bacterium (assembly GCA_963922405.1). Lineage (GTDB taxonomy): Bacteria > Pseudomonadota > Alphaproteobacteria > Rhizobiales > Rhizobiaceae > JAALLB01. The sequence goes on from CAWUJF010000218.1 coordinate 1,585, forward strand.
CAAAACTTTTTCGATGGAGTATCGAATGTCAAAATATCACTACGGCGTCTTTGTCGGCCGTTTTCAACCCCTACATATTGGACATGAAGCTGTAATCAACTCTGCTCTCGAGCAGGTTGAAACACTAATCATTTTGATTGGTTCTGCGAAATCAGCAACCGATCCCAGAAATCCGTTCACTTATGAGGAACGGGTGGAAATGTTCAACAAAGTTTTTAAACACGAAATCACAACCGGCAGGATAGTTCTGAAACCAATTCAGGACCATCCTTATTCAGATCCGGCCTGGTGTGCTGAAGTGCAACGCAGCGTCAATGAAATCGTCCTGGAACTGCATAATGGCGGAGGTGTTGTCCTGCATGGTTTGAAGGATATTAAAATCGCTTTGGCCGGCTATGGCAAAGACAACACCAGCTATTATCTGAAGCTCTTTCCGGAATGGGACAACATCCAGATCGACAGTCAGTACGGCACTTTTTCTTCCACCGACATCCGCAAGAAGCTGTTCCAGCGCATCCCCGTTATTTCCAGCACGGTCCTGTCAGACGGCGTGGTTGAATGGTTAGAACAATACAAGATGAGCGAAGACTTCCGCCGCCTGTTGGGAGAAGTTGAATATCTTGAAGCCTATCCCAATGAATGGGGCAAGGGACCATTCGTCACTGCCGATGCGGTTGTCATTCAATCCGGCCACATATTGCTGGTAGAGCGTGGCAGATTGCCGGGCAAGGGATTATTGGCCCTGCCAGGTGGCTTTCTCGATCCTGATGAAACCATCCGGGATGCAGCAGTTCGCGAGTTGAAGGAAGAAACGCTGATAAGCGATCATAAAGGTGAAATACCACCAGCCATGTTGGCATCTTTCATAGACGACACAAAGACACGGGTTTTCGATTATCCCAAACGGTCATTGCGCGGTCGCATTGTTACCCATGCTTTCCTGTTCAGATTACCTGAGCGCAGAAATCTGTTCTCGGTGCGTGGTGGCGATGATGCCCAAACCGCACATTGGTATCGTTTAGGCGACTTGAAACCTGAACAGTTTTTTGAAGATCACTGGTCAATCATCAATTTGATGGCTGATCTTTGAAGCCCGGTTGCAAGGGAGTCTTGCAATCAAAAACCAACTGTCACGTGAGGAGTTCACAAATGACAAATCCAATTCTGGCGACTGACAGCTATAAACAGTCACACTTCAAGCAATATCCGCCCGAAGCAAAACGCATATCCGCTTATGTGGAAGCGCGTCACAATGATTTCTCAAAGGAAGTCTTGTTCTTCGGTCTTCAGGCATACCTGAAAGAGGTCCTTTCAAAGCCGATCACTCAAGCAGACATTGATGGCGCAGAACAGGTATGTGCTGCCCATGGCGTGCCATTCAACAAGGAAGGGTGGCAGATCATACTGGATGAGTATGACGGATATCTGCCTATTGAAATCAAGGCATTGAAGGAAGGCATGCTTGTACCAAGTGGCGTTCCATTGGTTCAGGTCGAGAACACCGATGAGCGCATGCCCTGGCTTGCCACCTGGATCGAGACAGCGTTACTAAGGGCTGTCTGGTATCCTTCAACGGTTGCGACACTTTCCTACAAGTGTAAGGAAATCATCTATAACGGCCTGCTGCAAACCAGTGATGACCCTGATGGCCAGGTACCTTTCAAGCTGCATGACTTTGGCGCAAGAGGTGTATCTTCCGCTCAAAGCGCAGCCCTGGGTGGTATGGCGCATCTGGTTAACTTCGCAGGTACCGACACCATGGAAGCGCTCCCTGCCGCCATGGAATACTACAACGCAGACATGCCAGGTTTTTCTATCCCGGCTGCGGAACACTCCACAATGACCAGTTGGGGTCGGGACCGCGAAGCTGAAGCCTATGCAAACATGCTTGAGCAGTTCGGTTCTGAAGGTGCTTTGGTCGCTGTAGTCTCCGACAGTTATGACCTGGACAACGCAGTTGACCAGATCTGGGGCGAAGAACTGAAGGAAAAAGTTTTGAGCACAGGTGGCACGCTTGTGGTAAGGCCCGATTCCGGCGACCCTGTAGAAACCCCCATTCGCACCCTGGAGAAACTTTGGGGTCACTTTGGTGGCACAGCCAACGCGAAAGGCTACAAAGTTTTGAACAACTCAGTCCGGGTGATCCAGGGTGATGGCATGACGATTGAAAGCATTGCCAGACTGGTGGATCAATTGGTCATAGGCGGCTGGTCTATTGATAACATCGCCTTCGGTATGGGTGGTGGATTGTTACAGCACGTCAATCGCGACACAATGCGTTTTGCTATGAAGGCTAATGCTATGAAAGCTGCCGACGGTTCCTGGCAAGATGTCTCCAAAAAACCTGCAACCGACCCGACCAAGGCTTCAAAGGCTGGCCGTCAGGCGGTTATCGCAGTTGATGGTGAATTACAGGCCAAACGGCTTGATGAAATTGATTCGGAAAATGATCTCCTCGAGACCGTATTTCGAAACGGTGAACTCTTGCGTGAGCAGTCATTTTCTGAAGTCAGGGGACTGGCCAATCAAAACTTGCTTGATAAGGCTGAAAAAGACTGAATCATCTGCCGAATTTGAAAACCCTTGAGCCCGCACCCCCGCTAAATTGGCGGGGGTGATTTTATGCACATCAAAACAGCCACTTAAGCCGGTCTGGAATTATCTTTAAAACTCCTTCGCAGGTCACAAACAAAACTGCAGTTTTGAATGCAGATCACCAGAAATTCCGAACTGACCTCAAAGAAATCATCTTCCGGATATATCGTCGAGACTTGATTTAGGTTAAGCTTAAATCATCGAGTATTTTTATTTGCTAAATTAATTTCGATGAAAATGATAAAAAACACAATTAAATGCTTAATTATATTAATGTTTTTATCAAACTGCGCAACAATCCCCACGCAGGACCTTCAGCTTTACACCGCAGCCTTTGAAAAAACCCGGATTGCTGGCGATCTGATGTTTGATGAAATCGTGAATTCCGGCGCATTACGAAGTCAATCTCGAAAAGCAGACCCTTGCGCCGTTAATACGGGAACCGGATATCGCCCGTGCTTCTCCCCGGAGCTAGCCCTGAGTGACGAAGCCCACCGTGCTTCCGAACCCATCGACATCCGGATCAGACGGGCGGCACTCAGAACCATATCCACCTACAACATAATGCTGTCGGAGCTTGCATCCGGAAATTCCGCAAACACGCTTTCAACCCGCATCGACCAGCTTTCCAAGATTGTGGTTTCAGCTTCTGCCCTTGTCCCGTCGACGAGTTTGGCCGTTGGCCCTGCCTTCGGCGCCTTCAACGCACTCGCCACACGATTGGAAAATGCAAGGGCATCAAACGCTGCAGCGAGATCTCTGATAGCTGCGGAAGGCGATATCAGAAACCTCATTCTGTTTCTGATTGAAGACACCAAGGCCCTTTATACGCTTTATGTCATTCCGGTAAAGGGAAACCGCGGCAAGCTAAAAATCGCTCTCAGACGAGCGGAAATCCGCAACAACACAGCAGAAGCAGCAAGATTGAGACAGCAGATCGCACAACTCTCAAACCCAAAAAGCGGAACAAACAAGGCGGCCCAGTTTGAAAATCTCTTGGTCACCTATGTGCGCTTGCTCAATGAAACCAACAACGCATTGGAGCAACTGGTAGTGAGAGTTCAAGCGGGCGAAGGTTCTAGACTGAATTCCACTCAGGATTTTATCCGCAAGGCAACTGAAATCCGCCTACTCTCGGATCAGTTTTTGACAGAGGTCAGAATTCTACGAGACGCTGCACGTTAAACCCGGAGGCATGCCAATGGCCCTAGAGATTTTTACTGAAGCCCGGCTTGATGAACTACTTGCGGCAGCAACCACAGAAGCTGAACTGGATGAAATCGAGGCCCTGTGGGATGCTTCGATTGAAGCCGAACGGCTGGCAGCTATCGGCAACCTGCGGAAAAACTCCATCAAGTTGCTCGGCCTTGTGGACAAGATGGCCACGCATATCAAAAAATTACGCTCGGTTTCAGGCCTCTTGTCCAATGATCTTACGGATAAAATGCTTACGGAAATCGGTGATATCCACGCAAGATTTCATGATGATGAGGGTTCAAAACGCACCTTTTCCACCACCGATGATGTGGTCGAAAACAAGAATGACGAAGATGTGGTTTCAGG
>CAWUJF010000219.1:0-5734 GCA_963922405.1 uncultured Hyphomicrobiales bacterium
GAACTGCGGAGCAAGGCCGGCATTTTCGAGTTGAATTTGCATGGAGTCAGTGAAGTTGCGCCCGTAAATCGTTCCATCATCGATGATCGCGTAGGGTTCTGCGCGCCACAAATTGGTGATGGCATCCAAAGCGATCTTTGCTGGCGCGTCATCACCTTGAGACATTCTCCAAAGGTTCCAGCCTTCACGTTCCCGGTCTTTGATCAACCTGACCGAACGTGCTCCGGCAACTAACAAAGGTATGTTGCTTTCGCGAAATGCGTTTGCCGAAATTATGGCAGCTTCATTACATAGAAAGCCTGTGATTATTCCGGTGCTTTGTGATTGAAGGTCAGCCGCCGCCAACCTTGCCAAGTCAGGGTCGCAGCCATCATCAGCAATGAACAGTTTGTGCTCTCCGTTTGTGAGCCTGTTCATAGCCAAATTTGCACCGGTTCTGAATTTGCGACCCAGTTCGGCAAATGGACCGCTTAACGGGATTGAAACTCCGATTGTCTCGGCTTTTGATTGCGATGGAATGAGTGCGGCAAATGTCATTACTGTCAGTGCGAGCAGCGCTGCAAAATGGAGTTTTGATTTGTGCCAAACAAATTTCATGATGCTATGAATTTAGGGACTGTTTCTGGCAAAGGAAAGAAAATTCAGGGAAACACACATCCAATTTTTCTAAAACAGTTTCTGAGTTTTTAACATGCGTTGCAGGAAGTATTTCGCAGCGCACTAATTCAATGTTTGTGAGCTAGGTCTGGAAACAAGCGTCATGGACGAAAGTCCATGCCTCTTTTTACAGCATTGGTAGTGAAATTGGATGCAAAAGACGCTACTTAAGAGGCGTAGATGGTTTGGAGAATTTAGATGGCTGGCATACCGAACAGCATAGATGACACCGTAACGTTGCTTTCCAGCGCTGGATATGTGGCAGACAGATCGCTTGCCACAGTCCTTTACCTTGCCTTGAAGATGGGGCGTCCACTCTTCCTAGAAGGAGAGGCTGGGGTCGGAAAAACAGAAATTGCCAAGGTTTTAGCGAGCACGTTGGATCGTCCTCTCATCAGGCTCCAATGCTATGAAGGCCTTGATGTGGCGTCTGCCGTATATGAGTGGAACTATGCTGCTCAGATGGTTGAAATTCGTATGCGCGAAGCTTCTGGAGAAACCGACAAGGCATCGATGCAAAAGGGGGTGTTTACGGATCAATTCCTGATCAAGCGGCCTTTGCTTAAAGCGTTGGAAGGGGAACCCGGTCGGGCACCAGTGTTGCTAATCGACGAACTCGATCGCACAGATGAGGCTTTTGAAGCGTTTTTGCTCGAAATTCTTTCGGACTTTCAGGTTACCATTCCAGAACTTGGAACCATTAAAGCCGCTGAACCGCCGATTGTGATCATTACCACCAACCGTACACGGGAGATCCACGATGCGCTGAAGCGCAGGTGCTTGTATCACTGGGTTGATTACCCAGATGCGGAAAGGGAACTTGCGATCATTAATGCGAAAGTTCCGAATTGTGGAGAGAACCTCTCGAAAGAAATTGTTGCTTACGTACAAAAATTACGTCAGCAGGAACTGTTTAAAAACCCAGGTGTCGCGGAAACGCTTGATTGGGCGAGTGCATTAATAGAACTCGACAAGGTGGCGATTGATCCGCAGACAGTGTCAGACACGATTGGTGTATTGCTCAAATATCAGGATGATATCGCGCAGATTGAGACAAGCGAAGGCAAGCAACTGCTGAATGAAGTCAAGAGAGAACTGGCTGAAGCGTAATGGTTAGCGTGGCCAATCCAAGCGGGAAGCTTGCAGAAAACATGCTTTACTTTGCACGCACTTTGCGTGCGGCAGGCATGAAGCTTGGTCCGGCAAGTGTGGTTGATTGCGTGCGCGCTGTAGAGATTGGCGGAATTTCTGACCGCGATGACTTCTATTGGACACTGCACAGTGTGCTGGTTTCGCGGCATGAGGATCATGTGGTCTTCGATGAGGCATTCCGCCTATTTTGGCGTTCAAGAGAGCTTGTTGAGAAAATGCTGCAGATGTTTTCCCCGCAAATGAGGGATGACAGCCCGAGAGAGAAAGCAAAAGCTGCAGAGGCCAGGGTGAGTGATGCACTATTTTCCGGTCATGAAAACCAGAAGGAGTATCAAAGACCGGAAATTGAAGTGGATGCTTCTTTCACCGCATCATCCAAAGAGGTTTTGCGGGAAAAAGACTTTGCGCAGATGTCTGCATCAGAAATTGCACAAGCAAGGCTGGCTATGGCCAAGATGACGCTGCCAATCAATCTCGTGAAAACAAGACGTTACAAATCAGTCAACCGGGTTGCGAAAGCTGATCCCCGCAGAATGCTTTCCAAATCATTGAGAACTGGTGGCGATTTGATCCTGCCGCAATTTCGCGAAACCCGAAAGATTGAACCTCCGGTAGTTATCCTTGCGGATATTTCTGGCTCCATGAGTCAATATTCACGCATATTCCTGCACTTCTTCCATGCTTTGTCGGAATCACGGCGACATGTTCACACATTTCTGTTTGGAACGAGGCTTACAAATGTGACGCGGCAAATTCGGCACAAAGATCCGGATGTGGCGCTTCAGGAATGCGCAGACGCGGTAGAAGACTGGTCAGGCGGCACAAGGATTGGAGAGACGATCCATGAATTCAACCGTGTGTGGTCACGTAGAGTATTATCACAAGGTGCAATCGTGTTGCTAATCACAGACGGCCTTGAACGGGATGAGGATGCCTCTCTAGAGCATGAGATGGATCGCTTGCATCGCTCTTGTCGCCGGTTGATTTGGCTAAATCCGTTGTTGCGGTTTGAGGGATTTGAGGCGGCCGCACGTGGTATTCGTACAATGTTGCCGCATGTGGATGAATTCAGACCGGTTCACTCGCTAGATGCGCTATCTGGTCTTTGCGCTGCGTTGGATGGGAACAATTCGTCTGAAAATGATCCCCGGAACTGGCTGAACCGAAAAAGAGCCGCTTAAGCCGAGAGCGCTTGGCGGATTGATTGGAGCAGCCTTAAATTGAGATAGTGATATACATATATTGAATGTGGGCTTCAGAAGTTCTGCAATTTTGAAAACAGGTGCACGATGAATCAGGTTCTACTAGACGACGAATTGAAAACAGCTGAGAAATGGCTTGAAGAAGGACGGGAAGTGGCACTTGCAACGGTGGTATCCACCTGGGGATCTGCTCCCCGACCATCAGGCTCACATCTGGTCATCGATCAGGACGGAAATTTTGAAGGATCGGTTTCCGGCGGTTGCGTTGAAGGTGCGGTGATCTCTGAAGCCATGGATGTGATCGGGCATGGGCAGTCAAAAATGTTGGAATTTGGTGTAGCTGATGAAACCGCATGGGAAGTGGGATTGTCCTGTGGCGGAGCAATTCGTGTGTTTGTGGAACGGGTGAACTAAATGAAGCTCGATACTCTGAAAGCACTAAACGCTGCCAGAAACTCAAGAATAGCATGTGTTTTGGTCACTAATCTGGATGATGGCAATGATATGCTGTTCACAGAAAATGATATGCCTGAGGATCATTTCAAAGAGCCAGTGGAGAAGTGCCTGCGGACCGGGAAATCCGGAACAACAGAAATTGCGGGCAAGGAATATTTTCTGAATGCTCACTTACCTCCAGTTCGCTTAATCGTAATCGGTGCTGTCCATATTTCACAGGCATTGGCTCCAATGGCCAAGATGACTGGTTATGATATGGAAGTGATTGATCCACGCACAGCCTTTGCCACATCAGAGCGTTTTGAAGGTGTGCCTGTTTATGCTGATTGGCCGGAGGATATTTTAAAAGACCGCCCGCTTGATGCTTATTGTGCGCTAGCGGCGGTTACGCATGATCCGAAGATTGATGATTATCCGCTTGCACAAGCGCTCAAGGCAAATTGCTTTTATGTGGGTGCGTTGGGGAGCAAGAAGACACATGCCAAGCGTGTCTCGCGTCTTACTGAAGAAGGTGTGTCAGAAGAACAGATCAACCGTATCAATGCCCCGATTGGTATGGATATCGGTGCTGCCTCGCCACAGGAAATAGCGGTGGCGGTGATGGCTGAGATAATTTCTGCCTTTCGTAAAAGAGGCTTGGGTGAAGTTGAGTAGCTTATGAAATTTGGTCCTTTAACACCTGATGAGGCTATGGGGGGCATACTTGCTCATAGTCTTGCGTTGCCGAGTGGAAAACGCTTGCGCAAAGGCCTGGTGATTGATGAAACCACGGTTGAATTGCTCAAAGATGAGGGTGTCACCGAAGTAACCATTGCCATGGCGGAAGCCGGTGATATGGGAGAAAATGAAGCGGCTCAATTGATTGCCGCTCAGTTCGCTGGCACTAATATTCGCATTGATGCACCCTCAACCGGGCGGGTGAACCTTTTTGCTGAAACAAACGGTATTTTTAACGTCTCACGCGAAATTATCGATCAGCTTAACGCAGTTGATAGTGAGATCACGATTGCAACGCTTCCTGATTACAGTGAAGTAAATTCCGGTCGAATGATCGCTACAATCAAGATCATTCCTTATTGTGTTGCCGGAGAATCGGTTGAGGCTATTCTTTCACTAAATCTCTCCAATGCATTGAGAATGTCGGCATTTGAGCCGCAAAAAGTTGGTCTAATTGCAACCAGACTCCCACAATTGAAATCCGCTACCATGGATAAGACACGGAACTTGCTTGATCGACGTTTGTCAGCCTCCGGTTCTTCAATCGTGGCAGAAGAACGGGTTGCGCATGACGCAGAAAGCGTGGCTCAGGCAATCGAGAAGCTGGAACCACTTTGCGATATGCTTATTGTGTTCGGCGCATCTGCCATAAGCGACGAAAGAGATTGCATTCCAGTTGCCATAGAAGAGGCTGGTGGAGAGGTAATCCGCTTTGGAATGCCTGTGGATCCGGGAAATCTGATGCTTCTTGCAAAACTTGGTGAAAAGCCGGTCATTGGTGCTCCTGGCTGTGCAAGAAGCCCTGCGGAAAATGGTTTTGACTGGGTATTGGCGCGTTTGCTGGCGGGGATGGATATTTCTTCGACTGAGATTGCCGGATTGGGAGTAGGGGGACTGCTTATGGAAACAGGAAGCCGTCCGCATCCCAGAAACCAGAAAGAAGTCAATACGGGCAAGATTGCTGCTCTCATTATGGCTGCGGGACAATCGCGGCGAATGGGTGCTGACAATAAGATGACCGTTGAAGTAAACGGTAAGCCCATGCTGCGACATGTTGCTGAGGCGGCGATTTCGAGCAAAGCCCAGTCAGTGAGCGTTGTGACCGGTTTCGCTCCGGATGAGGCAAAGGGCGTGCTTTCCGGCCTTGATGTGACTTATGTACATAACCCTGACTTTGAAGAGGGGCTCTCCACTTCGATCAGGTCGGGAATCGCCGGTCTTCACAGCGATGTTGATCACGTGATCATTCTTCTGGGTGATATGCCCTTCGTTTCCGGTGACATGATTGACCGTATGATCGGTGAATCACACCGGCTTCCACAAAACATTGTTATGGCTACTAACAATGGAAAACGCGGCAACCCGGTCATATGGCCAAAGGCATTTTTTGAAGAACTTCAACGGATTGAAGGCGATGTGGGTGCACGTCATATCATCGGAGCTAATGCCGAGAGAGTGTCGGAAGTGGAGTTAGGCGATGCAGCTGAACTCGATCTGGATACGAAGGAACTTATCAGTCAGTTAAACAACCAGTAAGGGCCAATGGTTAA
>CAWUJF010000220.1:0-5732 GCA_963922405.1 uncultured Hyphomicrobiales bacterium
CCTTTTTTCTCCACTCAGATAAATAGGTACGCACATCGATAGACAAACGCTGCTTGATCGGACCCGTGTGATAATCTCATGTGTGTCTTTCATGCGTTCTATTTCTTCTATGACAAACCGGCCTTCACGCAGAGCACCCCCGGGAGAATCAAGATCAATAATAAAGGTGCCCGTTTGATCACGATATCGATCAAAGGCTTCTTCAAAGCGCAATGCCATGGGTACGTCTACCTCTGTTGACCAGGAAAGTACGACGGCGCTACCCTCGTTAGTGACAGCGAGCCTGCCTTTGTCGCCGAACACTCGATCGTAGTGCTGGAAATACATGTAGGCAACTACTGCCAATAGTGCGGGCAGGATAAGACGATTGACCTTCATCCAACTACTTTCATTGAAACTAAATACGAAACCTATTCTGTCAGGATGGTAATTTCTTGACCAATTTCACGCCCCAATTGTGATAGACGGGTTAATGGTCTTTCCCCTACCAGAGAAGCTAAGTCTGATGGTATCTTCAGATGCAACTCTTTGTTTTTCTTTTCGAATTTCAATCTTGGAAGAATCCCTTCCACAGATGCTGAAAACAGATACGACACCCTGAATAGGGCAGCAAGAAGTCTTGCACGCTTCAAAGTTTCGTCAGAGGCGAGATTGGCTATGCTTGGCGGGATCTTTTTTGATCCCAAACCCTGATATCGGTGAAAGTTTGCGATTGAAAGAAAAGCCCTTCCCTCATGACTTATAGAGGTAAAGCCAGCATTGTTGATAATACCAAGCGTCTGTTCGGCACGGAAATCAAAACTTGATCGCCATACGATGTCGGCAAGATTGCAGGCTGCCTTACGCCATCGCTTCTCGTGTTTGTTTTCGGAAACTTCGAAAACTTCAAACGCCTTTCCCGTCCAATCAGCCAGTTCGAGACTGTGTTGCGGAGAGCGTGCCCGCAGGATTGCCAGTTCGCTGGTTGCGTCCAGCAATGCATCCCTCTTTTGAGTTTCTTGATCCAGTAAAGAATATAAAAAACCTTCGCGTAATCCGATAGCCGATGTGGCTACTGCCTTTGCGCCCAGGTGTTCCAGCGTTTCAGCCATCACAAGAGCCGCATAGGAGAGTAATCCCATCCGGTTTTTAGAAATACTGTCTATCCCTTTGAATTTCTCAAGATCCTGTTTTGCCACCTGATTACAAAACTTGATGTAATCAGAGGCCTTGATCGTGTAGCCGTGCAATACATCCGATGGGTAATCATTTTCGAGCATGTGTAGTTTTGCGAGTGACCGCCATGTGCCACCGATTGCATAGAAAGTCCTGGATTTACCCGGCCACTTTAATTTGACATCTGAAAGCGCTTTTTCGGCAATCTTGCGAGCTTCGGAAATTTTGTCGTCAGAGTCCTGTTGCAGTCGCAAACTTCCTAAGGGAGTTGTGACCCCATCAGATTCTCCTCCATTGGTTGGTATGAGTTCCATTGACCCACCACCAAGGTCACCGACAATGCCATCAGGTTCGAAGAAACCACTGCTTATTCCAAGTCCGGCATAGTATGCTTCCATATTTCCTGAAAGCAGTTGAACAGGTGAACCGCAGATTTTCTCTATAGTTTTCAGGAATTCTGCGCCGTTTTTCGCCTCGCGAACCGCGGCTGTGGCCAACACATGTGAAGTCTTCACACTCATCTGTTCGCCAATCTGATGAAACCGCGTGACTGCGGAAATAGCACGTGATGCCGCTTCATCATCCAGCTTTCCTGTCATGGCGACACCTTTTCCAAGACCGCAAAGGATTTTCTCGTTAAACAGGATAGATGGCGCTCTGGTGAGACCTTCATATACGACCTGGCGAACAGAGTTCGAACCGATATCGATCACCGCCAAAGGTTGACGTTCAGGCAATCGGCCCTGCGCAAGTCCGTTATCAGAATTATTCTGCTGACCAGTTATCGACAAACCTCTTAGGAGCATCGTTTTTCAGAGCTTCCCCCCTACCCGAGAGCGACGGATTTGTCATGAAATATGTCTGACAATTGAATAAATCACCATCATTTTGTGATGTTATCCTACGGGAAGTTCCATCTGGCAAGATTTCCCAACTCAATTCTTCATCAAGAAGGTTGGCAACCATAATCTGATCCAGCAACTGAAGGCGAACCGTCTCATTTTCAATACGCACCATGGTTTCCACACGGCGATTGAGGTTACGTGGCATGAGATCAGCAGATCCCATATACACGATGCTCTTAGAAGAAGGTAGCTCCTGCCCGTTTCCGAAACAGATGATGCGGCTATGTTCAAGGAAACGCCCGACAATCGATTTCACACGGATATTTTCGGACATTCCAACCACATTGGGTCGCAGGCAACATATGCCACGGACAACGAGTTCTATTTTCACGCCAGCCTGGCTAGCTCTGTAGAACGCATCGATGATATCCGGATCGACCAGAGAATTCATTTTTGCCCAGATGTGGCCACCTCTACCCGCTTTCTCGTGCTCGATTTCATCTTCAATATGTTGCATGAGCGATGAACGAAGGGTCACTGGTGAAACGGCAAGTGTCTGGAGTTTCTCCGGTGCTGCATAGCTAGTTGTGAAGTTGAAGACGCGTGCCACATCATTCGCGATCACAGGATTACAGGTGAAATAGGAAAGATCGGTGTATAGACGCGCCGTGATTGGATGGTAGTTCCCGGTTCCTATGTGCACATAATTACGGATGCCACCCTCTTCTTTCCTTACCACAAGAGATGACTTTGAATGGGTTTTCCATCCCAGGAACCCGAACACAACCTGCACACCTGCACGTTCGAGGTCTCGGGCCCAACGAATATTGGCCTCTTCATCAAACCGTGCTTTCAATTCGATGATCGCAACGACCGATTTTCCTGCTTCTGCAGCTTCAATCAGTGCGGCAACGATTGGTGAATTATTAGAAGTCCGATAGAGCGTTTGTTTGATCGCCAATACGGCCGGGTCCGCCGCTGCCTGCCTTAGAAACTGCACGACCACATCAAAGGATTCATAAGGATGATGAACCAGAATATCCTTTTGGCGAATTGCAGCGAAACAATCACCATTATGCTCACGGATCCGCTCCGGAAACCGCGCGTTGAAGGTTTTGTATTTCAGGTCATAACGATCAAGATCGACTATTTCCTTCAGACTGTTAAGAGCAAGCATTTCACCCACTTCAACGGTCATTACATGTCCATCCACATTCAATTCTTCCACGATGAACTTCTGAAGGTTCTCTGGCATGTTGCTGTCGGTCTCAATTCGGATAACAGCACCACGTCTTCTGCGTTTGATTGCAGTTTCAAAGGTCAACACCAGATCTTCGGCTTCTTCCTCCACTTCCAGATCACTGTCGCGGATGATGCGGAAATTGCCCTGGCCTTCCACTTCGTGACCGGGGAACAGCTTATCAATGAACCTCGTGATGACGGTTTCCGTACTGACAAATCGTACTTCACCCTTTTCACGATCGGGAATTCGAATGAAGCGCTCCAATCCAATCGGCAGCCTGATAAATGCGATGATTGAGTGCTCGTCTTTGATGCGAACCAACTCAAAGACCAGCGCATGTCCGAGGTTAGGAATAAACGGAAAGGGATGCGCCAGATCAGTGGAGATAGGCGTCAGCAGTGGAAACAGATTGAGATTGAAGTGATTTTCCAGCCAATCGAGTTCTTCATCATCCAGCTTGTCCGGTGTGGTGATGGAAATCCCTTCATCGCTCAAGGCCTGTTGCAGTTCACTCCAATAGACTTGCTGATCGTGTTGCAGGACGTTGATCACTTCATTAACAGCATCAAGTTGCTCTGCGGGGGTAAGACCGTCATCGGACGGTTTGATAATATTCTGGGCAAGCTGAGCAGAAAGACCGGCGACCCGGATCATGAAAAATTCATCGAGGTTGCTTGCGGAAATTGAAAGGAATTTCACCCTTTCCAGAAGTGGATTACGGGGGTTACGAGCTTCTTCCAAAACACGTCTGTTAAACTCCAGCCAGGAAATCTCACGATTCACAAACCGGCCCGGATCGGAAAACACGTCTTTCATGGGAGCTTCGCTATGATCAGCAAGGATCCCACCTTCAAAAATTTGGATATGCTCAGTCATGATGGGATATTATCATAAAATTTTTGACAATATGATTTCACTGCGATCAATTTTGAACTTTGGTTAACTCGTGAAATTCTTGCTCTAGGCCATTCCCAGCCTGTTCAAAGCCCGGGCTGCAACAGCTTTGGTTAGGCCCGACTTTCTTGCTAACGCCTCTTCATCCATGGCTTCTACCAGGCGGCCCGCAGCTTCTAGTGAACGTTCCATTCTCATCGTGCAATAGCTGATGACTTTTTCGTCGACCATCAATTGCCGATCAGCAAATAGTTTCATGATCACAGCCTGCAGAAGAAACTCGTCAGGTTCCTGAAGTTCAACCACCTGTGCTGCTTTCAACCGCGACTTCAGATCCGGGAGTTGAACGTTCCATTCCAAAGGCCAGGATCTTGACGTGATCAGACAAAAGGTCTGATTCTGCCTCACCGCATTGATGAGATGAAAGAGCGCGTTTTCTTCCACTGTTTCGGCGTTTGCATCCTCCACGAGCACGCCGTGTCCCTGGGTAACGGCATCAAGAATTTCGTCGAGCCGATCTGCCAGATCTGAACTGGGTACCGTTACCGCCTGGGCCTGAATTGCCCAGACTTTCGCGATGTGCGTTTTTCCCGAACCAATGGGACCTGCGATCACCGTCACCCTGCCAGGCCAGTCCGGCCAGGCATCGATGAGTGCGATTGCCATCTCATTTGCCGGACTTTCAATAAGGTCTTCGCGACCGGTCGATACTTCGACTGACAAATCCAATGGCAATTGGGAAACAGATTGGTTTTTATCTGAACTCATTTACAAGCTAACTCAGCGGAAAATCAGGCCTTTGGTTTCTTGGCCTTTTCTATTTTTCCATTGTATAGCTCACTCTCCAAGTATCGTCCAAGCCCAAATCTGATCACGACGCCTACTGCTGCGGCAGCGGGGACTGCGATAAGCATTCCGGTAAAGCCGAACAGGGAGCCAAACGCAAACAGCGCAAACATCAGCCAGACCGGATGCAGACCGACGCTTTCGCCTACGAGTTTTGGTTGAAGGATGTTACCTTCCAGGAACTGGCCAATACCAAATACGAGTGCTGCAACACCGATAAAATACCAATCAGGCCAGAATTGAACCGCAGCCACGCCAATCGCCAATGCGCCACCCAAAATGGATCCTACGAACGGAATGAATGAAATAAGCCCAGCAAACAGACCGATCAGCAAGCCGAAATTCAATCCGACGATTGTAAGGCTCACCGCATAGAAAAGACCTAGGATCAGACAAACTGTGCCTTGCCCCCGGACAAAACCTGCCACGGCTTTGTTGATGTCGGCGCAAACCTCTCGAATGGTATCGCGATGATCCAGCGGCAACCAGCTATCGACCCGTTCAACCATATGGTCCCAGTCATAAAGCAGATAAAATGCCACAACTGGTGTCACGACTAACAATGAAACCACATCAACAATCGATTTGCCTGATGCCCAAATCTGTCCCACAACGGTGGAGAGCCATTTTGCACCTTCTGTCATGATACCGTTTAGATTGTCCTGCAAGGACTTGCCTTCAATGCCGATGATATCGCGCAGCCAGGTGCTCTCGGTGGAAGCAATCAAGGCCTGAAGTTTACCAACCAG
>CAWUJF010000221.1:0-5717 GCA_963922405.1 uncultured Hyphomicrobiales bacterium
GGCCTGAAAAGCAATGTTTGCCGAAACAGAAAGGGAGGGTATCAGGTTGAACTGCTGAAACACGACCCCGATAGTACCCCTTCGCAATTCAGCCCTTTGGGTATCGTTAAGGGTCGCAATTTCACGTTCTTCTATCCATACTTCACCGGCATCGGCGGTTTCCAGACCCGCAGCAATGTGAAGCAAAGTACTCTTACCACTGCCTGACTCGCCTGTGAGCGCTAGAGTTTCACCCGCATCAAGCTCCAGACTGACGCCTTGCAACACAATCTGGGAAGTTTGACCGCCTGGAAAGGATTTTTCTACGGAGTTGAGTTTAACTAACAATTTCCACCCGCTAAGCGTCGCTATGTTTCTGTTTTTGATAAGATCTTTGCATAAGACACATTCGTCTTAATTAACATGTGACCAAACTACGCTAAAACGAAGTGGGTCACCTAACCTTTCTTATCAAGTATTAATGCAAGTGGGATTTCCAATCCAATTTTCCATCAGATTTGGCAGCGGGAGAATTGCTTCGACGGTTACTGATACGTGACTTGTAGCGAGTGAAGTGATTCCAGCTCTGTTGATGAATCGTAAATCGAGCACGATCAACTGAGCGGCAATATTGGTTGGACAGAGTACTGGTTATCGAAAGCGCATCACTGACGCCGGTTTGCCTGGCTTCTCATCAAACAGGCAAGGGTTGCTTGAAATCCGGCATCCCGCCCCAACCTGTTCGAAAACGACCATAACTGGTCTTTTGCTTTGTCTAGTTTTAGCTGTCTCGCAGACTTTCGTGATTGTTCTACCTGGTTCGAAGAAAGCACCATACAAGCATGTTTCTGTTGATCTTTTTTAGTCTGAAGTTCTTGAGCCCGGGTGTCGTCAGCCAGGAGACAAACCAGACTGAGAATTAATGCAGTGTACAAATAACCAGAAGCTTTTTTATCCATGATACCACTATCCTCTCTTGTAACCGTATTTACGGAACCAGCTGTGTTTCTATCATCGTAATGTTATCCAAAGGCGTGTTTTCAGCCTCAGCGCTGAAAACGGTGGTCGTGTTGCGAACAAACACATTAGCAAGGTCTGAAGTGATGAACACGGGAGCAAGAGCCCAAAATCGCACTATTGCAGCACTGCCGGGGTCAAGATTTCCCAATTCCAAATTGAAAGAGGCTTCAGGTGGATTAACCGCAATGTCTGTAATTTGACCGCCAGGTGGAAGGTCAATCGGAGTTTCCAACGGCACAACAAGCGCGATCGCGTTCACAGCCTGAGCAAGAAGTTCGTCTATTGCCCTCACATCCGTTGCCAGGGTTGTGCCTTTGTTCTCGATATTCACCTCATACAGCATCGCATAGATAGTTAGATTATCAATGATTGGTATAGGGAATATATCTGCTGACTTTGTAACCTTCAGGTCGACCCCAATGTTACGTTCGGAAATCTGTTCAATATCGATGCTTGTGTGCTTTTCCGCTTCATTTGTTCTGCTGATTTGAGCTGTCGTATATACCGCAGTGACATCAAGAGATTCCTCACTTTGGATTATCACAAAACCCTCGATATAGTCGCTTGGAAACCCATTGGGGAAAACCTTTCGACGGATGTCTTCGCAATCCGTCTTAAGGGCTTCATCATAGTCCAAAACGTCGTGGCCGATTGCTTTAATGTCTCCAGGCTCCTGTTTTTCCGGAGGAAAAGACAGTGCTAGCTTTTTGAAAAACCTGTTCTTTCGTTTGCCTGGACTGTGAATGTTAATTGTCGTTGCGTAAAAACCCCGTGCAAGCCGCATGTTTTCTTCGTCCGGCTGTGGTCCACACACGATCTTTGCGGCGTATTCGTATTTTGGCTTGGGTGGCACAAAATTGATCCTGTACGCGCCCTTTCCTTGTGTTCCTATGTAAGCTTGAAAACTATCGCTGGGTTCAGGATCGAAAACTGCAAATCGAGGTCGCGGTATGTGTGGAACACCGGAACCTGCGGGATCTATCGGATCGCTAAGCAATGTCCATGAGAAACCTCCATCTACACTTATGAAAACACCGGAATCTGCTCCTCCGGCGGCAATCACATTGGAGTCCTGGGGATTAAACTCCACAAATGTTGGCTGCGGATATCCGTTAAAGCCGGTAAATCTGGTGGGCCCACGCGAATTTTGATAAACAAACACCCCATCGCCGGTCATTAAATTATCAAGCAGGAAATCATTCTGCCATGTAATTCCACCATCGTTTGAAAACATCATTTGAACACCTGATGGGGAAAGGTTGGAAATATAGAGCCGATTTGAATTGCTGGGATCAACGTCAAAAATGCCAACGCCACCACTTGGAAGATTGGTATCAATACGTTGCCACATAGCAGCTGGGTTAGTCCCAACAAACTTCCAAAGACTGTCAGGGGTGCGGCCATTACAATCACCAACCTGCACATAAAAAGTGGGCACACCGCCCGACATGCCTGCCTTAACGGCACATGAAGCGGCTGTAGAAGGTTCTGTAGCGTTGCCGAGTTCGGTCCATGCGATTGGATCAACCATGGTGTTGTTGGTAATGAAAACGCCTCCATTTCCACCATTGGTTCCAGGACAACCATTCACTCCCGGATTACAATTGCGCGTAAGCAATACATAGCCATTGGCACCAAAGCGGTCGATAATGTCTGGAAATTTAAACCCGGGCAACAGCCCATCTTGAGGATAAGAGTTGGGTGGTATTGGGCCGCCGCCAACCATTCCCTGGCCGCGTCGTCTTAGGGTGGTTGCCCTAACACCCGGTGGCGGGCCACCGCTGCAACAAAATGTGTATAGGACCTGATTGTCCTCTGCTACGTCATCAAAACCGTCGCAA
Source organism: uncultured Hyphomicrobiales bacterium (assembly GCA_963922405.1). Classification (GTDB taxonomy): domain Bacteria; phylum Pseudomonadota; class Alphaproteobacteria; order Rhizobiales; family Rhizobiaceae; genus JAALLB01. Next base: position 2,841 of record CAWUJF010000221.1, read on the forward strand.
CAGTCACGGTTAACCCAACTTGGATTTGCGGCGCCAGCGTCTGTTGTTGCAAATGTGCCAACATCCTGAGCACCAGCATACAAATCAAAATTTCCCAGGCCAGGTTTGGATACGCCAGAGAAACCCCAGAACCACATGGCATGGGGTGTTACGCGCGGTTGTTCCCATACCGGTGTGTGACAGTCCGGCGTGTCTGTAATTGTATTAAAATACACGCCTCCATCTGATGAGAATAGCACGGGACAGGCATCCTCATCGACATCGCGATCAAATATGATCGCTGCAACATCGTCATGGCCACCGACAGGTCGTGTAAACGTTCCTGCCCAACCCGTTGGTGTTGGCGGAGCTGGTGTGGGAATTGGACCGATTGTTCCTACTGGACATCGTAAATTGCTACCAGTGTTGCTGGTGCAACTCGCACGAAACAGCCCTACGTCACCATACCACAGGTCAAATTCTTTGGAGTTGCGTTCATTGGTTTCGACAAATGGGATACGGCCCTGGCGCCTGGAATCCGGCGTTCCAATATTGGTCCAGGTCCCACCCGCATCATCGGTTTCGTAGGCATTGGTTCCAACTGCTGCAAAAAGTACATTCTCTTCATGAGGCGAAGCTGCAATCGAGCATCGTCCGGACGGAAGCAGGTTGCCCAAAGTCCAGTTCGCACCGCCATCAGTTGACCTTGCGTGGCCATCATCTCCGCAAATATCGATGATCCCGCCATCGTGCACAATGACATCCCAAACCCTATTTGCACCGTCGTTCGGCGTGGGATCTACAAAAGTCCAAGTGGTTCCGCTGTCATTGCTAATGGCCAGCCCGCAATTTGTTCCGATGTATACATTGCTTGGGTTGTCCGGATCGATAGAAATGCCAAAAGCAGAGGGCTGGCTACGTCTGGATTCAGTGCAAAAACCATTATCCGGTGGCGTTGCTGTCTGAGGCTTTGCCCAGGTTACACCAGAATCAGTGCTGACATTGATACCAGCCAGGCTGTTTACACGGCCGTCGAAGAAAGATGTTGCATATACTCGGTTGGTTTGTGAGGGATCAACTTCGATATCCCAAGTCACCATGGGCACGTGACCTTCGAGGCGAAACCAGCTACCACCTGCGTTTGTGAAATCAGTCGTCTTGTACAACCCACCCCATTCACTTGCAGCGTAAACAGTGCGCGGGTCCCCTGGAACATTGGCTAACCCGTTGACGCGTCCTCCTGAAGCACCATCCGGGTCAACAGGGTCAAGGGTGGATTGATCAGGGTTGATATCAGTGAAACTGGCTTGAGCATGAGCAAGATGCGAGTTTGCTACCATCGCAAAACTCAAAACGACAGCCGATATAATGAGTAAGTAAAATGGTTTAAAAAAGAGCGGGATTGTCCTGAATGTCATAATGGTTCTCCCCGACGGAATAAATTTGTTTACTTTGGTGTGTCTGACGACCTCTCGAAATCAACAGGGCAAGTTGGAGCTTCATAGCGGGATATGTCGCTTGATACCCAGCCCTCAGGCGTGCGCGTAAGTACGCGCCAATAGTAGTTGATGCCTGGTTCACCACCGTCCCAGACCATCTCAGAGCGAGTACTTTCAAGCTCGCCGATGGTGTCAAAGGAATTGCTTTCAAAACCGTTTCGGAAAGGTGTGATATCGATGCGTTGTCGATCCTGGAGTCCCGTGGGAGTGTTCCAGCGAAATTCTGTTACTGCCAATCCCGCATTAACACGATCACAATTGGTTTCAACTCTCAGACGGTTGGCAGATGGAAGATCAGGTCCTGTCAGGATTTTCTCGTCTGCTTGCGCAACCTGATACGATCTCACAAGCATCTCATCGGGTGATTTCGCCAGAGCGTGGTAGCTAATGCCAACGGAACCGATTGCCGATAAAAGAATAGATGCACCGACGGTTAATACTGATTTTTGAATTAGACAATATTTCATTTTTACACGCCTTTTTTTGCGGTAAAACTATTAATTGTTAAAACTTAGAAAAATTCTTTTATATTTTTTGATATTTATATCACTATATAATGTAAATAATTGATATATTTAATATCAAAATTACAATTTGATATTTTAATATTTAATTATGTCAACAATATGTTAAATATGCCCACTTTAAATACTTAAATTATATAAAATCAAAAAGTTATTTATTTTCATAATTTTAGTTATGTTGATGTTAGGTCTTTTGCTGTGGCTTCACCGACTGTTGCGTTGAAATCCCGTCAATTCGGTCTGCCTTAGGTGTCGGGTCACGTAGCATATACCTCCTGATGGTCGTTTAATCCTTCTTTGCAGATGGACACTTCCCAACTATTTAAGTCTAGACAAGGAACGGTGATATGATCGTGAAAGACAGCCTAGATATCAGTCTCTGTCATACTCTTAAATCCTCAATTTGCTAAAGCCCGGCCATAAATAGCTTGGTGACACTCTATAAAAGTCACTTGATTTTCATTCACAAATTCAGGTGCTTAACAGCGCCAAAAGCATCAACTGCATCCCTTAAAGCCCGTGCTGTGACATTTGATACACTTTTTCATTCGTCATGACGCCATAATGAGAAAAAAAGCAGATCAAATTAGATCTCAAAAAAAACCAGGGAGAGGACAGCAATGTCTCAATGAACGATGAAAAAACTAGCTTCGCATATCTCAAGGATAATGATGATAAGTGCGTTATCACTTGGTGTAGTAACCGCAAACGCAGAAGAACCGGAAACCTTTGATAATCGACTGCTTCTCTCGTTTGCTCCTCAAAAAGATACAAAAGAAGATCGCTTTGAACAGTTCGACATGCATAGCGATTACGAGGACGCACATGAACTGAACGATGCTTGGCTTGGCATGCCGGTACGCGACAATTCGGGC
>CAWUJF010000222.1:0-5715 GCA_963922405.1 uncultured Hyphomicrobiales bacterium
CTGGAAGCACAAAAAGAGCTCGCTGTTTTGACAGATGAACGTCAGTCAAAGCTCCAGCAAAAGGGGTTTGCAACTGGCCAGGCAGCTGATCAAAGCCGATTATCTGTCGTGGAATTTGATGCCCGAATCGCAGAAATAGATTCAGCAATCCTTGCTGCTGAGATCAGGATTGAGAAAGCAACTGTTTTCGCACCTTTCGACGGAAAAGTGGATCAAAGATTGATCGATCCGGGCACCGCGATTGGAGGAGGCCAGGCAATTCTGACTTTGGTTGAAGACAATAAGGCTGTTTTCCGTGTTGGTATCGATCCAGATCTTACAAATTCAATTAGCGCTGGCAGCACGGTTGATATCGTTCTCGGCAACCAGAATATCCCGGCCAAAGTGATTTCAATCCTGCCGCGGATTGATCCGGCAACCCGTACAAGAGTTGTTCGGGCCGAGTTACTTGAGAATGTAAAACTCGCTTTTGGTCAGTCTGGGCAACTTGTACTCACTGAAAAAGTAGATGCACAAGGAGCTTGGGTTCCCTTGAGTGCAATCGAAGATGGTGTGCGGGGCCTCTGGACCGTGAAAACCGTTGAAACAATCGAAAAGCCTGTCGTCATGGTGGAGGCTATCGAAGTCATCCACGCAGAAGAAAAACGAGCCTATGTCCGGGGTACATTCAATGACAACAGCCTCATAATTCTTGATGGCATGCACCGTGTTGTTGCTGGCCAGGATGTGAACATAGAACTGCAGGACGAATAGATATGGAAACTCTAACATTCCGCCAACCAAGGCTTGTTTTCCTGATTTTGATGGTTCTGATTGTGACAGGGCTTTCCTCACTGCTGGCAATAGGCAGGCAGGAAGATCCGACTATCACCAATTTATTCGCAACGGTTACAACACCCTTCCCAGGCGCTGAACCCGGCCGGGTTGAAACACTGGTGACAACCGAGATTGAAGATGAACTGAAGGAAATTCCAGAAATTGACACCATCAGTTCTGTTTCCTCTACAGGAGTATCAATCGTTCAGATAGAATTGTTGGAGACATTATCCGATGATCGCATTGAGCAGGTCTGGTCTGAAATACGTGATGCTCTGGAAGACGCACAATCGAATTTCCCTGATGGTGCTTTGGAACCTGATTTTGATGGTGACGGAATATCTGCTTATGCCGCCATCGTAGCAATTTCTGCTAATCATGACCGTGTATCAGGCTCTGTTCTAACCCGGTACGCGGACGATCTTGCAGACAGGTTCCGAAACCTCCCAGGCACAAAAGGCGTAGAAACATTTGGTGTCCAGACCGAAGAAGTTCTCGTAACCGTAGACTTCGAGCGCATGGCATCCCTCGGCCTCACACCCGACAGTATATCTTCCGCCATTCTAGCAGCCGACTCAAAAGTTCAGGCTGGCAGGCTTCGCGATAGCAAGAATGATTTGGTCCTTGAAGTGAGCGGAGAAATTCGCGCTCTGGAACGATTGCGCGATGTGATTATTCGAGAAGGTTCAGGTGATACCGTTACTCGCCTGTCAGATATCGCGAAAGTAGAACGTAGCATCCGTACTCCTTCCCCTGAAATGGCACTTCACAATGGTCGCCCATCTGTCCTTGTAGCGGCAACACTCGAGGATGGTTTGCAGATCGACGTCTGGGCAGAGGTAGTAAGGGAAGAGCTCGCCGCTTATTCATCTTCGGTCCCAGGTGGGTTGGAAATGGAACTGATTTTTGATCAGTCAGAATATACCGCTGACAGGCTCCGTGAAGTAGGCACCAACATGGCAATAGGCATTGCGCTTGTGGTGGGCGTGCTTTTACTGACACTTGGAATTCGCGCTGCGCTTATTGTATCTTTGATCCTTCCGATCGTTAGCCTGGCAACATTGGGCACGATGAACTTCATCGGACTTGCCATTCACCAAATGTCTGTGACCGGTTTGATTGTTGCGCTTGGTCTGTTGGTGGATGCTGGCATCGTTATGACGGATGAAGTCGGGCAACGCATCAGGTCTGGTACCGCAAGGCTGGAAGCCGTCAGGGATGCAGTCCGCAGACTTTGGGCTCCACTGTTTGCCTCGACAGTAACTACGGCTCTTTCATTTACACCAATGATACTCTTGCCGGGCCCTGCCGGAGATTTCGTAGGTTCAATTGCAATTGCCGTTGTGACAATGCTGTTCTGGTCATTTGTGATCGCAATAACCGTAACGCCAGCAATAGCAGGCTGGTTGTTACCAGATGGAAAATCGGCAAGCGCCTTAAACTCAGGCATATCAGGTGGTTTCATAGCAAGACTGTTTGAAAAATCACTTAGATTGGCAGTGAAGTATCCAGTACGATCCATCGCCTTTTCACTGATTTTACCTGTTATGGGTTTCATGTCGATGCCCACGCTTACGGCTCAATTCTTCCCTGGTGTTGATAGAGATCAGTTTTATATCGAATTGGATATGGCGCCTGGTGCTGCAATTGACCAAACACGCGAGGTTGTTGAAAGAATCGATCAGCATCTTCGAAGTGAAGAGGGCATCGAACAGATATTCTGGACAATCGGCAAGTCCGGGCCAGCATTCTACTACAATATTACAGCGAGCAGAGATAATGCGCCTGGATTTGCTCAGGCAATGGTTACAACATCCTCATCACAGGAAACGGAAAGTCTGCTGAAACGCCTAGAGCGGACATTACCCAATGTGGCGCCTGAAGCTCAGGTCCTGGTGCGTGGGCTTGTCCAAGGACCACCAGTAAGTGCACCGGTCGAACTTCGTATTGTTGGCCCAGAACTCGATAGTTTGCGGGAAATTGGTGATGACTTGATGCAACGCTTGTCCGCGGTAGAAACGATCACTGTGGCACGCACCACATCATCGGCCGGAGCAGCAAAGATTGTGGTTGATATTGATGAGCCAAAGGCACGCGCATTGGGGCTCGACCTCACATCTGTTGCAAGACAGCTTCAAGCAGGCTTGGAAGGCGTTACGGGCGGTTCATTGCTGGAAGGGCCGGAGCAGTTGCCAGTGCGTGTCCGCTTGTCGGGTGAAGTGCGTGGTGATCTTAATGCAATCAGAGATTTGCCTATCATCTCTCCAACCACAACGGCGAATGCTATTGAAGGCCAATATGCAGCTATCCCGCTTTCTTCAATCGCGGAAATCAGTTTGCTGCCTGGCGATCCATCCATTGCGAGAAGAAATGGCGAGCGAGTAAATACTGTACAAGGCTTCACTTTGAGGGAAGTTCTACCTGAAGAAGCTCTTGCTGCGGTAACCAAAAACCTTGAAGATAGTGGTTTTGAACTACCAGCCGGATACCGGTTGGAACTGGGTGGAGATAGCGATGCACGCTCCAACACGTTAGGAAACTTGCTGGCTTCAGTTGGAGTGATTGTGACCCTGACAATCGCTACCATAGTGATGACGTTTAACTCGATTAGATTGACAGCAGTAGCGCTGGTGGTATGCGTGCTATCAGCCGGGCTTTCAATTCTGGCTCTAGCTGTGTTCCAGTATCCATTCGGGATCAACGCGATTATTGGTGTTATTGGATCAATCGGTGTCTCTATCAATGCAGCGATTATTATCATGACAGGCTTGAAACAGAACGATGAGGCTGCAAGTGGTGACCGCGATGCAATGGTTGATGTGGTGATGCGGTCTAGCCGACATATTTTCTCAACCACAATCACCACTTTCGGTGGTTTCCTGCCATTGATCCTGGGTGGTGGAGGTTTTTGGCCTCCATTTGCCATGTCTGTTGCCGGCGGGGTGCTTTTATCTACTGTAGTATCATTCTACTTTACCCCTCCTATGTTTGCATTGGTGTACCGGAAAAAAGCAACGATTGATGATGAGAAAGCAGTAAGCGAAGCTGAACTCTATGATGCTAACATCGTTCATCTAAGGGCAGCAGAATAGGTAGTAAAAGGTTCAGCTGCCTGGCGGAGTTCCACTTCAGCTTCGGTTACTCGCGGGATTTGTTTATTGGTTACCCAACTGTATAATCAATCCCGCCGTACCACCTACGACACTAGCAGGGATCTCCACTACACCTCGAATGAGTTCGCCTGCGATATCAGCACTGTTTTCGTTGCGAGCTGAAAGAGTGTTACCTTGATTGATACTCTCTCCGATAAGGCGGACGATATCGGGAGATTCTGCAAACTTGCTATGATGCGTGGTGCCACTGTCATCTATTTGTGAAAGGTCGATCACATTAAGTCCTAATGTGGCAAGCTTTTCTGGTTCCGCAACTCCCACACGGCTAATACCGCCTGCAATGACAGTGGAGACAGTAAGCGCTCTGTCATCATCAGAGACCAAGATATAAAATCGGTCTTTTACCTGCTTCAAATCTTCAAGCTGAGTCCTGAACAAATCCACATCAATATCAGGAGAAGCCATAACCACCCTGCGTAAGCGGGATGTGTCTTCCAGATTACCCGTTTTGGCAAGTTGACGCATCGCTTCAATCGTTACCAAATTTCCCATTGAGTGAGCAACAACATCAAACTTGTTTGCTTTCGTTTGTCCCAATACAAAGGATAGCTTTACAAGGTTATCGCGTGCCTGCAGTGCACTGTTAATATCGTAGACATAGTCCAGGGTACTGCCTCGCGATGCCCATGAAAATAAAACCGGCACCCCTTTAAACCCTGTATCATGAACAAATTGAGAAATGCGCAATACTGCTGAACTGAAATCCACATTATACCCGTGAATGAATACCAGTATGTCCCGGTTAACCGGATCACGTGTGTCCAAAGAGGTGTCTAAATTGCCGACAAAATTCGCTATCGTGTCATAAACACGTGGCTTCGCAACAGCGAAATGTCGAGTAGGGTCTGTTTTCCCCGATCTTGGCTTTTCAATATTCCCGGGCTGATGATTTGGCGGAATTGTTACATCCACATGCGCCATTGTTAGGTCGTTAGATCTTTCACCAGAAAAGAATTCAGCCTGATCCGTTGAAAATTCTCGGGTTGTAGCGACATAAATACGGTGCTTGAAAGCACCGCTGCGAATACCTTGATCCAGCAGACCTTCGCCCTCTCCCACTAAGAACTGGGTACAAGAGGCAAGCACGACGCAGGAAAGCAACATGACATACTTTGCTGCATTATTGAGGGAATAAGCTTGGAAAAATTTCATAACTCGTCATATACAAAACGCGACGGGCAAAGTCACCATAGATCATAATACGGACAGCGGATATGTGCTAATTATGGTTGAACTTTGAAAAGCAGCCAGAACTTGCACAGAATTCAAAACAAAAAGGTTTGAGTAAAACTTTTCTGCGCGGTGAATAAAACCCCACAAACTAGACACCTGGCCTCTTTCTTAAAACCCAATTTATGTTCAATATAAATCTAATGGTTCTACAGCCGGTGTACTGACACTTGAGTTCAAGAAGGGCAAACAGAAATGAAACTGGAATTTCATCACATCAATTTCGTCGCTGATGATGTGGATCGGATGCATAATTTTTACACCAACATCCTGGGATTGGATGGCATGTCAGAGCAGGATTTCCCGCGCACGGAAGCAAGGGAAGATCAGGGATATAGCGGCAAAATACGATTTGCAACGGAAGGTAATATGCAGATGCATCTGGCGGAGCGTGCATTTGATACTGCTTTCAAGAACGGCCAGGTAATCAATCCGGTTGAGAAAGGCCACATTGCATTTCGCACTGACGATCTGAAATCATTTCTGAAAATGCTGG
>CAWUJF010000223.1:0-5701 GCA_963922405.1 uncultured Hyphomicrobiales bacterium
ACCGAGGCAGGGTCTTTCGCCAGATCGGTCTTGGACAAGAGGATGGTGTCAGCCAGTGCAATCTGCTTCAGTGCCTCTTCACCCTGATCGAGGGCCATGGGTCCGAAGATGATGTCAAAAAGGGTGATGACGCGTGAAAGGACAAATTCCTTCCTGACCGTTTGATCAATGTTGTTATCTTCCGGTGGGATCAGAAGCGAATTAATGACGGGGACCGGGTCCATCAATCCGGTGGTCTCCACAATGACCCGCTTAAAGGGCGTGGTTTTGCCTTCCTGGCGTTTCTCCCACAACTCAAAAAGTGATTGTTTGATGTCGCTCGAAGCGGTGCAACACATGCAGCCCGTGGTGGTCATGACCAGTTCATCGGTGAAATCAGCAACCAGATCATGGTCAATCTGAACTTCTCCAAATTCATTGATCAGAACTGCTGTGTCAGCAAACTCAGGATCCCGCAAAACAGTGTTCAGCAGCGTGGTTTTTCCAGCACCGAGAAAGCCTGTAATGATGGTTACGGGTAGGGGGGCAGTCGTCATGGTAATGTTATTACATATGTCTTTTGATCCGCATAGTCACGTTATGTCGCACAGCTAAGTTACTGTGATGATGTGGAAATTTACCTGTCATTCGTCAGATGCGATTGGGTTTGCATAAGTCATGTTTTTTATAGACAACACTTGAACAATCGTTTAAGTGTTAGAAATGAGTAATGATGAGCTGGGCCTCGATCAAGCATCGCAACTTGCGGAAACCTTCGGGTTGCTGGCGGACACAACGCGCCTGTCGATTGTGATTTCCTGCATGCCGAAAGAAATTGCAGCGGGCGATATTGCTGACAAACTTGGTCTATCTGCATCATTGACGAGCCACCATCTGCGCTTGTTGCGTGCTGCACGCATATTGAGAGCGGAGAGGCGCGGAAAACAAGTCTTCTATTCAATGGCGGATGCCTGTGTGGAAGACGTGCTGAAAATCATGATCAACCATGTTCTGCATGAACATGAAGAACATGAAGACACTTAGAGCGGAGAGTATTATGCCAACAGTAACTCAACAAAAATGCGCTTGTACGGATTGTGTATGCATCGTTGATATCAAAGACGCTGTGGAAAAAGACGATCGTAATTTCTGTAGTGAAGAATGTGCTAACGGTCATCCAAGCGGATCCGGCTGCGGACACAAAGGCTGTGGCTGTAAAGGTTAGTCTGGCGAACACTGGGCTGGGGCGTGAGCTGTCGGTGACTTACTGTCGCCGGCAGCTATTTTTTTGAGGCTGGGAGAATACCTGATTACAAGTGACTTGTCCTTCCCTATGGCGATGGCCTAGGATCGTCAGGAGGAGGATTTTGATATGGTTGATGTCAAGAAAATTACCCCCGCAATTGGTGCTGAAGTCATTGGGGTTGATTTCTCAAAGCCGATTTCACCTGATCAGCATCAAGAGATTTATCAGGCGCTCATCAATAACCTCGTCATCTTTTTTCGCAATACGTCCATTTCATCAAAAGCGCATCTGGAGTTTGCCCGCGGGTTTGGCCAGATAGATGAGCCGCATCCGCTTTATCCGCACGTGGAAGAGTTTGAAAACATCGTTCTTCTGGAAAATGACAGCAGTGCGCCGCCGGACACAAACAGCTGGCATACGGATTTGACGTTCAAGGCTGAGCAACCTTTCGCTTCAATTCTTGTGGCCCGTCATATCCCTGAAGTGGGTGGTGACACCATGTGGTCGAGTTGTTACGCGGCCTATGACCGCCTTTCTGACGGGATGAAGAAGGATTTGGAGGGCCTCGAAGCCGTCCATGATATGGGCGATTTCCGTAACAGTTTTGCCGAAGAAAAGCATGGCAAAACGGGTGTGCAACGCCTGAATGAGGGGATGGGCCGGTTTGGCCATAATATCCGCCCATTGGTCGGCACTCATCCGGTAACAGGCCGGAAGTTTCTCAATTTCAATGAGGCTTTCACCACCCATATTGTGGGCCTGACGACCAATGAAGCCAATGCTCTCAAGACGTTTCTCGCCAATCATATGAACAAGCCGGAAGACCAACTGCGCTGGCGCTGGCAGGCTGGTGACATTGCCATGTGGGATAATCGGGTCACCATGCACTATGCGGTGGCGGATTATCTGCCGCAATATCGCTGTATGCACCGGATTACGGTGGTGAAGGATGCGCGCGATATGAAGGCAGACAAGGTCGCCTGATGATACGACCACCGCGCATCACAGCTGGCTATTTCTGGCTGATACGCTCGCGGATATAGCGCAGGAGATCATCGCGTTCTTGATGATCCTGGAATGAACGGGCCGGGATCATCACTGCTTGTAGATTACCGAACCAGAGGAAGATGTTTCCATCCTCGACGCTCACTTTGCGAAAGGCAGACCATTTCCAGATGGTTTTCTGATGCTCTTGCTCGCTCGTCAGTCCCTGATCATCGAAGGTGATCCCGACCGGATCTGCCAGGTGAGACTCTTTGAATTCCTGCTCGCACTTTGCTTCAGAACGACGCTTCAAGAAAAATCTGAGCGCAAATAATCCGCCAAAGATCAGACCGATCTGAACGATGGTTTGGTATGGGCCGAGGTAACTCCAGAATTGCGTCGGTCCGTTTATCAAGGCTAGCACAACCAATGTGGATATTATGATTATCAGGAGGTTCCGGTTCAACAGCCGGTTGGATTGGGCAATCCTGTTAAAGGTCTGCTGATCGGCTCGAGTGAGGGCGTATTCCAGTCTCATCATCTTATCTTTCTGCTGTCCTTAACTCGGTCCTGACGGTCATCAGAATTTGCCCCAGTTTGTTGAGGCCCTGTCCGTCCGGTCCGCAGCCCCAATAGGGGTCAGAGGGAGCGTTTTCGACAATTTTCTCGTCACCCGTTGAGAGCAGCAATTGTCTTGGCTCTGGATGGGTTTCAAACTTCTTGCGTACTGCACGCAACATCACTTCATCCTTGATCGTTTCCCAATCTTCACGAAGGGGGATGCTACGGGTCCGCCCCAGATTGCTTGCGTCCTTTGGTTTGAAGGCGCGACGGATTTTCTCGCGATATGCCTCATCAAGGAATTTCTGGGCTTGAAAGAAATGTTCCACGGTTGACCACCAGGCGTCATCCAGTTCCACTCCGTAGGGGGCGAAGTTTGAAAATTCTGCGTATTCGTCAGTTTGGGAATAAAAGTAAATAGTCATGGGATTGAAGTATTCTGTTTTAAGGGAAGGGCAGCCCGGAGGCTGCCCTGTTTAATTATCCGGCCGGGCGGTAGCACATGAACTTCCGCTTGCCTGTTTTCTTGCGAAGGTAACCCTTGCTGCAGCCACATTTGTTGCCACGGATTTTGCCACCTTTACAGATCAGAGCCACCTTCTTCTTTTTCTTGTTCGGGTTTGTTCTGACAGGCTTGTCCTTGTTCGGGTTGGTGCGGACACTAAGAGCCTGTTTCTTTTTATGAGGCTTTGCCACAGCGATGCACTGGAAGCGTTTTTTCGCAACTTTTCTCACCAGCTTGTTCTTACCACAGGCACACTTGTTACCGCGTACCTTACCACCCAGGCATACCAGCTTGCGCTTCTTCGGCGGCGATGTGCGAACCGGTGCTGTCTTGATGTCTGGCTTCGTAGGCGTTGCGATACGGTCCATTTTACATTTGTATTTAGCTGTACCGATTTTTACACGCTTTGTGCCTTGTGGACATTGGCAGACATTGCCGTAACGGATCTTTCCGCCAAGACAAATCTGAGCATAGCCATTAGTGCGTTTTGGTGGTGCAACCTTGGTACCGATCTTGCCAGAACCTGTGGACGCGTTGGTGGGCTTGCGGCCACCTGAAGTGAGACCATCCACGCCACCTGCAACTTCCGGGTTTACACGGCCGGCATTAAAGCGGAACGTTGCTTTGTCGATGCTCTTCTTCTTGCCATTGGCTTTCACCTCACGCAGGCGACACTGAAGTGCCATTGGACGCGTCTGGTTGAAGTTGTGTGCACCGAAGGCTTTCCATTTACCGCTGCCTGACTGGAAGCTGTTTGCAGAACCCTGGAAGGTACGACCATTGCTACATGAGATATGGTAGTTAAAGTTTCCAGATGTTTCGCTTTCCACGTTGAACACAACCTGGGCAGGGCGCGGGAAGTTACCTTTTGGTGCGTTGCCGTCGGCAATTGCGATATCACCCTGCCATTTGGCTACGGTTGGGTTGATTGGATCATCGTTCGACGTGTCGTTTGAAAAATTACCATCTGACTTGGGCTTACAGAGATATTTCAACTTTGTCAGCGTGGATTGAGCATCTTCAAAACCTACAGGAATTGCTTTCATGTCCCACTCAACCGCTTCGGTTGGGGAGAATGTGCGCTGAGCGACGGCCTTGTATTTACCGTTGCTGAAGAGCTTTGATTCCACTTCGCCGGTTTTAAATACGATGCCACCGGAATGCTGGATCTTGTATTTCACCTTGCCAGGACCGTTTGTGTGGAAAGTTGCAGTTTCCCAAACGGTTCTCGGACATTCGCCGTTTTTCACGAAATCATATCTCAGGTTCGAGAATGAAACGCGGAAATCAGGACAATGAACGTGATAGTAAGCGGTTGGTCCTACCATGCCACCCTTGATCTTGGCGTGCACACCATTAGGACCGCCAGGCAGTTCAATCTCTGACTCTTTGACGATCTTGTACTGTTCTTTAAACGGGTAGGCTGGTTCACCCAAAGGCGTTGTGATCAGGCCCTGTTTCTGGGCAGTGGCAGCGAAAGTCTGAAGTTTCTTGCCATTTGCCTTGATATGAAACGTGGCTGAAGCCGGACGCGGATAGATGATCTCGGTGCGCTGGATGATCTTGCGCGGGCAAGAATCCTGCTGATTGAAACCGGCTGGATCTTCGAGAGTGGTCTTGATCTTCCAAGGCTTTCCTTGGGCCATCAACTCTTTGTGCGGGATACAGTTTACTTTTACCACAAAGTTTGTGCTTCGACCCCAATTGCCACCCTTGTAGGTTACGGGGTCGAAATATGCATCGAACTCACCCTGAAAATACAGATCAGTGGTCATGCTCAGTGAAATGGGGATTGCCACATTGAAACTGTGACGGGTTGCAGGTCCCCATGAGTTCAATTTCTCATTACATCCATTTAAAATCCGGTCACCGAGAGGGTTTGCGCTGATGCCGGTAGATGAAGAAACCCGGATTTTGGAAGCGGCAACGTTTATGACGCGGTCAAAGCTCCAGTTTTTACGATCATTGACAATGATGTCAGTTGCATGAACGAGGGGTGCATTAATTGAGTCACAACTTGTCCTTGTGCTGCATGTGCCCAGGAAGAAACCAGCATATTCCAGAATGCCGCGTCTGGGGTCTACATGGCCTCTAATTCTGACTTTCAGATTTCCTGCCTGAATCACATCCCATTTTTTACCACCGGTAGAGAGAACGTTGATTTCTGATTGTTGATAAACACCAGTGGCTACAAATGCGCTGGATTTCATTTTTGCGGGTTTTTGCTTGGCAAGTGCTTCACCGGATGCACTCATGCCGATTAACAAAGCGCTACCGGCCAGAATCGAAAATTTTGACAGGCCGTGTAACTTGGAGCGATACGAATTTCGCGTCTTTTCCGGTTTGAATTTATGAACCCAATGGATTGGATCCGACTGACACTTCTTGTTGTTTCTTGTGAGAGACATGATTTCCTCCATGGATCT
>CAWUJF010000224.1:0-5698 GCA_963922405.1 uncultured Hyphomicrobiales bacterium
ACAAAGAAATTCTCCGCATGAGCATGCAGTCAATGATCTGCACTTGGCAAGATTGTACCTGAAGTTTGATCAACCCGACCGCGCAACGCAGCATCTGGACGCTGCGGCAAAGGGTTTTGAGAGCTTGAAAATGATTCGCTTTTCAGACGAAGCAATGGAACTTCGCCAAAAACTTGAATTGAATCAATCGCATACGCAATCCGGTTCTCAAACGGCAGCGTCTATTTAGACAAATCTCTGCTGATAAGTTCAGCAGACCAATGATATATATCACTGATTAGTACAGAAAAAGCGCACATCCGCTGCTATGCACTGGTTGATCCCGGCTCTTCATCAAGACGTAGCGTTAAGGGTCCTTCTGCTTTCAATCGACCGCGTTTCATCAGAGCGGTGAGTGCTCCATAGATTGTGAATAGACCCATTTTCTGACCGGGACACGCATGGGTAGGTTTCTGTTTTTCCCAGTAGTCGCCGCCAAAAAGAAGCGCTTTCGCACCCGCATCATCCGCTAGAGCTGACGCAATGCTGAAGGTCACCATCCGATTTTTTGTAACATCCTGATCTCCGATCCTGACATCCTTTACAGTTCTGCGATAAAGCATGTCTGGGATAGGACTGTGGCACATGCCCTGCAAAACCCATCCACGTAGTTTGCTCTCAACCAGGTCAGGAGTAAAATCAGGTGCGATGGAAAGCAGGTCTTGCTGAACCCGCCAGAACCTCTCGTCATCGATCCAGTCAAACACTACTGATAGGAAACTACCGGGTGTTGGTCCCACAAATCCAAATGTGACACCTGCAAGAACTTCGCCAATTTTTTGGTCAGACCAATGTTCGGGGTCATCTTTTTGAGCATTCTTGAGCTTCTCAAGAAGTGTGTAGGGAGGCGGAACGGCAACACTGCTGGAATATTCTTCAAGGTTCAGTCTGATCTTGGGT
The DNA here is from genome assembly GCA_963922405.1 of uncultured Hyphomicrobiales bacterium. Taxonomy (GTDB): domain Bacteria; phylum Pseudomonadota; class Alphaproteobacteria; order Rhizobiales; family Rhizobiaceae; genus JAALLB01. The sequence goes on from CAWUJF010000224.1 coordinate 940, forward strand.
GTGAGGCCTGTCGTCGCTTTGTCTTTTACATTGGGGGCCGGTGCAGGCCCAAAAACATAGAAGGAAGCATTTAACAGGTCCTGAGGACAATGAGGAGTTTCGTGATCCTCAGCTCCACCGATTTTCAAAAACTCAGTTCCCTCTGGGAGCCCGAACCATTTCACCGATAGTTTTGCGGCCACATCATCGATGAAGCGTTCCAGGTCGATACGACGTCCGAGCGCCTTAATACTGGTAGCTGGAGCCGCATCGGGTGTTTCACCGATTGTTGGTCTGCGAACCGGTTGCACTTCAACAGGAATTTCATCGATTATTTCATCAGCAATGTTCAAAGCATCATTAAACACTTCATCAAGGGAATATTCAGCGATAAACGGATTGATCAAATCAGCATCGATACGGTAGTCCCCAGGTTTCACCGCATCTGTATATGGGTCCGGATCACTGATAGAGACCGGATTTTCATCAAAGCCAAGATTTTGCGGACCAATCGAGTCTTTCATTCGGTTCCAGTATTCGCGAACTGAAAAAGACTCATCACTGTTGAGCATGACCTGATTTACGCCCTCAACAGATCCCACAAGAACGCCATAGTTCTCATCATCGCCTGTATCCAGAACGCCATTATGGGTTTCTCTTATCCATGCCCATACAGCTTCTCTTTCATCACGCCGGTAATGGTCACGGTCTTCAAGCAGAATTTTCCACGCATCGGGTTTCTGGTCATTGGGAACAGAATTAATTCGTTTCTCAATTACTTCTGCACCAAACTTTGCCTGCTCGGAAACAAGTACTGCGTCTGTCCCGACCATTGAAGTTAATTTATGTAACCCTTCTTTTGAAGGTACAAATGCGTACAATCCCCATTTCAACGCGGCCAACGGTCGATCGGGCAGTTCCACTTTTATTACCCGTTCTCCATCTCTGTAACGAAATACGCGATTGCTGTCAGGTCTTACTGGAGCCAGCAACGGATCTCCGTGTAAGCTGGGAATACCGGTGACATTACCGCCTGACATCCATCTTTGGATCAATTCAAATTGTTCAGCGATATTCGCGTTGTAAGCGATGAACATAAGGCCTCTGTCAACATCCTTGGAATGATCGAATGAACCATAGGAGAAGCCCTGTCGTAGAATTCGAGGCGTATCCTTTTCCCTTGGGTTTGCTCGGCGGATATGAGATTGCAGCGGGCAACCTGTACCCTCTGGGTCTTGTGAAAAGTTGAAATCATTAGAACCAGGAATTTGTGGCCCCACGAGAGGTGTTCCATCCTTTTTTCTGCCAAACATCTTTTCCTGAATTTCTTCAGCGGAAGGTTTGTTACAAGCGTCATCATCCACATTATCCTGGATATTTTGAAACGCGTTTACATCAAGGCTGATCTTCCTGATAACTTGGAATGTGCCATCGAGAAACGGAGGCTTCAATCGCTCATACCGGCTCTCTTCACCGTGATGATAGGTCTTGTGGGGCTCATTAAGCGGGAAATCCAGACTTCCTTCGCGACCGAGCAGGATATCACCCCTTTTTGTAGTCGCTTTTTTGGGTTCCTCACCCGGTCTGTCCGGCTCCACGTCGTAGCCATCATCACCCTTGAAACCAGGTTGACTGATACCATCCGCAAATCCCAGATGTCCCGCTGGTGAACCACTATCGGTTGGGCGTCTTTGCATTGCCTCAAGGCCAAGTACTGTAACTCCATTGGCTTCGGCTAGCCCCTTTAAGGATTGATAAGTTTCGTGAAGAGGATGCTCCGGTTTTGTAGGGTCATTTTCATCAAAATTCTGGTCACATTCACTCACCTCAACGCCTGTTTGAACTTGAATAATCAGATCAATGCTTGTTGGATCAATAGTATATCCCTCAAGACTTTTCGGCCATTCCCATTCTTTCGGATGGTTACTGTCAGTATCCCCCAGCAGTCCAGCTCTAGCCGCCATTCCTTCACGAAAAGGAGCCGGGAAGGCCTTACGTATCTCATCGGGGATTTCCAGCGCTTCAAGTCCATGGTCGGTAATACTGAGCGTCCAGTACACGTGGCCGGCTTGCGTGCAATCAGGAAAAAGTTTGTCATTGATGCAATAAAGGAAATTTGCAGCTGCGCTGGCGTCATCCACACGCAGCAAGAACAAACTTGCATGAGTAATTTTCTCTGGTGCATATGAAATGGGAACCTGCAATTCGCTTTCCGGGGGTAGTGGATCCAGTTTTGGTTCGCGAATACGCGGTCTCGGTCGTTTTGCAAACCAGTCCAATGCCTCGCGAAAGTCGTACAAGAGACCTGCTGTCGCCAGCAGGAACTGTTTTCTTTCTGGATCAATCGGCAGTTGGCCAATCACATCATTAGCTGTTTCCAGGAAAACTCTGATGACACCCCATAGTTCTTCATCACGTTCTGGAACTGGTTGCCCGATAATCTCGAATACTGGTGTAAGGGTGCGGCGTAACCCATCCCAAAACCCCTGCACCAGGCTCTCTGTAAGCCGGTAATACATGAAATCATCGCGTGTTTCAGAACCGGCATCATCAAATTCAGGGAACAGATGTGAACTTTCATGCATTGTTCTTATGATGCTCAATGCCTGATGTAAAACGGCAGCAGGATCATCATTGGCAGAGCGGCGCAGTTTTTCATGTGGCTTTGTAAGTTGCTGGCCGACTGAACGGAACTCCAGTTCCTCAGGGGTGAGTTTCTTGTAGACTTTCTGATCGGGAACGGATGCGTCTCTGACCTTTCCACGCCTGATTTCCGCGTCCATTTCTGTGAAATAGTCAGCATCGTCTACAGAAAAGTTTGGGGACGCAGCCGCAAAGAGTTCTACCTCTACTTGGTTTTTGGCAGGAAATTCGGCAAATCGATGATATCCTAGGTCACTGAAATGTCCCTCTTCTCCGTTTTCACCTTCAAACCCAACGCAGTGACACAGGATCGTATCGAGCAGGGGTCCAGCCACATCTACAATTCGCCGGATATAAGGTTCCAGCGGTCGGTCGAAATTTACCGCGAGCAACATTTTTGTGTCGTTGTCGATCAAGGTCCATTTCACGTATTGAAGCGTGCGAAGGGAATCGATCGGACCCACGTAAAGTCCGCCACGATCAGTCTCCAGTCCTGATCTCCTGAGCGCGCTAAGCATTTTAAGATGTCGTCTGAGGCGTGATGCATAACTGATCGATTCCCGAATTGGAACTAGCCCTGGCTTGATATCAGCGATCATAGTCAGTTCACTTGATGCACCTATGTGATTGCTAAAAAAGTCACGTTTCATGGTTCCCCCCGGTTTGCTCCGAAATCCATATCGCATTCTGCTGGCAATATAATATTATGCGATTGACTAATCCCTGATAACTACTTTGTTGTGTCAAATTCTAAATTTGGTCACAATAAGCGTTAGAGGAGCGTGATTGTTGAAAACCTCGATCAAGAGCATTCGACCCATACAAGTAACCCATTTATTTTGAAGGGGAATATTGTTAGTGGTTCGGCATGTCCGGAAACAATAACAAGAGAAGGCTACGGGAACCGGAATGGAGCTATATTTCTCACCTTTTGCATGCTCCCTAGCTGCTCATATCGTGGCACGGGAGGCCGAGATAGAGGTCAAACTTCACCAAGTGAAATTGAAATCAAAACTTCTGGATGATGACTCAGATTTCCGGGCCGTCTCACCAAAGGGGCAGGTCCCGGCATTGGTCTTGGAAAACGGACAGGTCTTGACAGAGAGTGTTGCCGTTCTTCCATATCTTGCATCACTGAAACCAGAGGCCGGACTCATGCCAGAACAGGGCAGCCCGGAGTACTTTCAGGTGCTTGAGTGGCTGAGCTATATCAGTACCGAAATGCATAAACGGATATTTTATCCGATTTTCTGGCTTGATGAGCATCATGCACAGAAAGCCTTGGAAGCGGCACCTGAACGGCTGGAACACGTAGCAAAAACTCTTGAGAACAATACATTTCTTGTGGCAAACAAGTATTGCGTGGCAGATGCCTTTTTATGCTGGTGGCTTATTCTCGCACCAAGAGCAGGAATTGACCTGAAACCTTTTCCGAATTTGCTTGAATATAAGGACCGTTGCGCTGGTCGCGAAAAGTCAGCTGCAGCAATTGCTTATGAGAGAAAGCTGCTTGACTGATCTGGGAGCCAGATCAGGTTAAATTGAGCGCGAATGTGATTACTCTGCTGCAGTCTGGCTTTGCAGTGAACGGAATGCAGCAGAAGTTTTCAGAGGACTGTCAACAATTCCACGTTCTTCCTGAGTGCTTTGCAGCTCTTCAAGAGAATTAATTGCTCTTTGGATTTTCACCAATTCTTCTTCGGCACGCTTCTTTTCGTCAGCCAGTTGCTCTAGCATTTGTTCAAAATTCATAATGTTGCCTCGTACCTTCTAACGACACTTCCGAAATCAGAATTAGAATTGCTAATTAACGTGGGCAATACCGTAGTCTCACCAACTTGCGGTCAATTTTGTGCCAAAAGGGTGAATTATCCGTTAAGGAAAGCTGGGAGTTCTGCAAAGAGATTAACTACTTATTGCAAAGAACCTTTCAGTATCCATGGTTTCATGCAGGAGAAGAGATATCCGTCTTTACAGATCTGCTCTGTGAGAGTGCCAGGATTTTCTGCATGGCTCTTGAATTATTCATTATAAGTCGAGCTTGATTAGCCACGTGACAGGCTAATATCGGGCAAATTTATTTGTTTGATTTGGTTGGCGCACTCGGGAAGATTCGAACTCCCGACCCCCAGATTCG
>CAWUJF010000225.1:0-5680 GCA_963922405.1 uncultured Hyphomicrobiales bacterium
TTCATATTCTTGGCAGTTTCATACACCCATCCGGACAGTTGCGGACATGTGGGGATAGCAGTTGAGACATGTGCTGCAATTCCATTACCGAAGAATGTATACTCACGCTTGCCTTTGGTGAGATCCAGATACTGTGAGGGTATTGCAAAATCGCCCGGTGCAATTTCCTCCTGAAGACTACCTACCGCTGAAAACCCCAAAACCATACGCGCTCCTGCTTGCTTCAGCGCAAAGATGTTAGCACGATAGTTGATTTCATGCGGTAAAAAGGAATGTCCAGAACCATGGCGTGGTAAAAACAAAAATTCAAAATCACCACTCTTCAAGGTCTTGAGCGGAGCAGATGGCGGACCGAAAGGCGTATCAACCGGAGTTTCTGAAACAATTTCCAGGCCATCAATATCATAAAGACCCGTACCGCCAATAATTGCGAGCATTTAACTTCCCCGAGACAATACCTAACAAATTAATCTTTGACGCTGCAGGCACCACCGCCAAGCACACAGAATTTCGCACAAAATGTATGATTAAGCGGTACCGGCTTCGCTGCCTCTTTCAAAGTGGAACCAAGGTTAAACTGTTGATCATAGGCAAGCAGAGTACATGCCTGAACCGAGGGCTTCTCATCCCCTTTATGCTTAACCACCATCCGCGACGACGCACACATCATGTCTAGAGGATTTACATCCAGAATTCCCCAGCAAGCTGTAGTAATTTCCGGTACATCCTCTGTGGGCTCCATCTCCGGGAACAAAATCAGTTGTTTCTTGTTGTTCGCGTCGATCTTGATCCTGTTTTCATTAAAAAAATCTTGAAATCCAGCGCGCAACTCCTGTTCATCCTCACCCCAACGGGTACGGCCCGCCACATCAATATGGAAATCATTTTCAGAAAGCCACTGAAGGCCTTTCATCATCGGCTTCCAGCTGTTTGGACCACGCTCTTCTTCATGAAATACAGGATTGAAATGATCAACAGAAACACGCAGCGTCATTTTCTCACCATATGTTTCCTTCAACGCCAGCAAACCATCGGCACATTTCATCATTGGGCGCATGGCATTTGTCAGAACAAGAAGATCAAATCCACGTTCCAAAGAAGATTCCATGATTTTGAGAATGTCCGGATTCATAAACGGCTCTCCGCCGGTTATGCCGATTTCTTCAGTCCCCAGATCATTGTCCCGAATTTCATCAAGATATGCCACAGCTTCAGCATGGGTCAGATATACAAGACGATCATTCTTCGGCGTTGATTCAATATAGCAATTAATGCAAGCCAGATTGCACAGCGTACCTGTGTTGAACCATAGTGTCCGCAGTTTATCCAAGCCAACCTTCGCACGGGGTTCACCTTTTGCGGTAATGTCCGGATGCTTGAATTTTTCTTCACCCTCAAGGTTGTCACTGCTAACAACAAGATTCATTAGACGAATTCCGTTCGAAAACTTTTCTGATAGAACCTAAATAAAGGGGTGCCATGACAATCGCAAGGCGCATTACAGAATTTCGGTAACAATCAATTTACACAACGTTTGTGTTACTCAAAAAGTGAAAGGGTTACAAAATCCCTTTAAATTCTTTGTGTTCTACATTAAGCCATTTTGCATGAGTGAACTAAATTCCCATAACGGGCCGCTAAAAGGTCTCAAAGTACTCGATTTATCACGAATTCTCGCTGGACCTACCTGCACTCAATTGTTCGGAGATCTGGGTGCGGAAATCATTAAGATCGAGAGACCGGGAAAGGGTGATGATACCCGTTCGTGGGGTCCGCCTTTCTTGAAAGATGAATCAGGCGCTGAAACCAGTGAAAGTGCCTATTACCTATCTGCCAACCGCAACAAAAATTCTGTCGCGGTTGATCTTACGAAACCAGAAGGACAGCAGATAATCCAGGATCTTGCCCGGCAATGCGATGTTCTGGTTGAAAACTTTAAGGCTGGTGATCTGAAACGATATGGCCTGGATTATGAAGCCATATCCAAAATCAACCCTTCCCTCATTTATTGTTCTATCACAGGTTTTGGCATGACGGGCCCTTACGCTCAGCGACCGGGATATGATTTTCTGATCCAGGGGATGGGTGGCATAATGAGCCTGACCGGAAAACCGGATGAAGAAGGTGGTGAACCCACAAAATGCGGGGTTGGTATCGCTGATGTGATGTGTGGAATGTATGCGAGCGTCGCCGTATTATCAGCACTCCACGCCCGGCATTCTTCAGGCAAAGGACAACATATCGATATTTCATTGCTGGATTGCCAGGTTGCATGGTTGATAAATCAGGGAGCCGGATATCTGATTTCTGGGGAAGTGCCACCAAGACGAGGCAACGAGCATCCTACTATTGTTCCCTACAGCACATTCCCCGCTTCAGACCAGGCTTTCATCATTGCTGCCGGAAATGACAATCAGTTTGCCAGAATGTGCAAAGTGATTGGAGCTGAGCATCTGAGCAAAGATGAACGTTTTGAAAAAAACGCAGATCGCGTACGCAACCGTTCGGTGCTCATTCCGATGATCGAAGAATACACCAGAAAGCAAACGGCTGATTTCTGGTTAAACGCTCTTGAAGAAGCTGGCGTGCCCTGCGGTCCGGTTAATGATCTGGCACAAACTTTTGCAGATCCGCAAATCCAGCATCGTGAGATGGCAATCAACATGCCGCATCATCTTTCAAAGGCAGATGGAGTAAATCTCATCGGCAACCCGCTCAATTTCAGTGAAACGAAAGTCTCCTATGCCAAAGCCCCACCGGTGCGCGCTGAGGACACAAGGGCAATCTTGTCGAAACATCTGGGCCTGGACGAAACAAAACTCGATGAACTCGAAGCAAATGGAATAATTGAATGTCTGACACAAACGCAACAGAACTGACAGCAGCCGACATGTTGGCGCGCACTCTCGCCGCCAACGGTTGCAAACGCGCGTATGGAATTCCTGGTGGCGAGGTTCTTGCAATAATCGATGCGTTTGATCGCGCAGGCATCGAATTCGTGCTGATCAAGCATGAAAACTCAGGTGGCTTCATGGCTGAAGGAAGTTGGCATGCTGATGGGTTTCCCCCCGTCTTGGTTGCAACGGTTGGACCTGGTGTAGCCAATGCAGTGAACGTGGTGGCGAATGCAATGCAGGATCGTGTGCCCATGATCTTCGTCACAGGTTGTGTCGATACCGCTCAAGCTGAGTCCTACACACACCAGGTATTTGACCATGGTCGGATGTTGCAGGAGATTACAAAGGCCACCTTTGTAGGCACAAGCGCTACCTGCGGGCTAATTGCTCAAAAAGCCATTTCCATATCACGGGAACCACAGGCAGGCCCGGTTCATCTGGATATTCCGGTATCCGTCGCTGAAGGCCCATCCACCGAGACACTTTACCTGCAACCGGATCAAGTACAGTCAATCGTGCCAGGCGACGATCAAAATCTGGCAGAAGCAATCGTCGCACTGGAAAATGCCAAGAACCCGATTGCGGTTGCTGGTGTGGACGCTGTGAACGAAGGTGCTGGGCCGGCAATCAGTGCTTTTTGTGAGAAATTCAAAATCCCGTTGGTCACATCATACAAGGGCAAGGGACTTCTGGACGAAAACAGTGACTTAAGTCTGGGTGGTGCGGGTTTATCGCCAAAAGCTGATGAAGTCCTCATGCCACTGCTCAATGAGTCAGACTGCATCTTGCTGCTTGGTTATGATCCAATCGAGATGCGGATAGGTTGGAGTAATCCCTGGGGCGCAGACAAAACCGTTATCGAAGTAACTCCGCTCCTTCGCAGCCATGGCATGCAGCATGTGAGCCATACGCTTCGTGGTTCGGTGATACCAACCATTGAGCTCCTTGAAATGGGAATGCAGTCAAAACGCGATAAAGTGCCCGACATTGCCAAAAAAGCTCGCAAATCTCTGAAGAAAACATTTAAGGCGACCACCAAGTTCGGTCCGGATAGAGTGTTCGAGGTAATCAGGGAAACAACCCCGGATACAACCGTCGTAACAGCTGACAGCGGTGCTCACCGCATTCTGCTTAGCCAAATGTGGACTTGTGTATCTCCTCGCACATTCCTGCAGTCTTCAGCTTTGTGTACCATGGCTTGTGCCGTACCAATTGCTGCGGGATACAAACAAGCAAGTCCCGAAACACCCGTAATCGCATTCGTTGGTGATGCAGGCCTAGAAATGGGTCTGGGAGAACTCGCCACCTTACGTGAACACAAGATTCCGATCATCATCTGCGTACTTGTGGATGAGAGCCTGACGCTGATTGAAATGAAACAGCGAGCCTCTCAAAGGCCAAATCTTGGCGTTGACTTCAGCGGTTCTGATTTCCCGGCTGTGGCAAATGCACTCGGCGGCCATGGCGTATGGGTGGAGGATGTGGAAACTCTTAAATCTGAAACTTCAGCCGCTCTTGCCCGCGACACATTTACCGTTCTTGCCTGTAAAATCGGCAGGAAAAGCTATGATGGCAAATTTTAAACGGATTGATCTTAGCAACTCAAACTAACAGGCCGAAATCCCTTCGGCCTGTATTCTTACAAGTTAAAATTCTTATTTCACAGCTTCATCAGCTATTTTGCCGAACAGCGCATCCAGTTCAGACGCCAATTCCTTTAATTTGTCTCCACCTTCTTCAAAGTAAGGAGAAAACACAAATGTTGGTGTCTTGAACGATAGATTTGCAGTTCCATCGCTGTTTTCAGTTACATAATAGCGGATCGGAGCCTCCATCCCTGCCGCAAGGCTGGCTTCAAGCATACGGGTAGCAAAATCATTCCGATAAACACCCACAATGCGATTGCCTGGAATGGTAAGGCCGCGATTTTTTGCACCCGCAGAAGCGCTGGCACCAGTAACGCGCCGCATTCCGTTTGCTTTGATGGATTCATTTAGTTTGGCATTCAGTTCCTTATACGAATATTGGGTCTTGTGAGTCACCCAGCCTTCACGGTCCAATGAACCTGCCATCGCTCCGATGATTGATGAAGCAACAATCCCCAATGCCAATGTGGTTCCGACTACAAACTTTTTCATACTTTAGAACTCCTACCCTTTTGTGATGGAATATCATTTACAATCATATATTCAACCGCCGCTTGACCATTACAGCCAGACAACTGCCGAGAAATGCCATTATGGCCCAAGCCCAGCCGTGTAGGCTGCCGGAAACCAATCCGCCCAGATACGCACCGATGTTACATCCATAGGCCAATCTCGCTCCGTAACCCATTAAGAGCCCACCAAAAATGGCAGTGCTGATTTCAACCCGTGATAGTGTCCAAATTGGGTTAAACTTTGCCGCCAGGCCAGCGGCTGCCAGTGCACCTGCCATTATGCCAAAATTCATAACCGATGTGACATCGTGAAATACGCTTTTCTCGACTGCGTCAGCCTTCCAACCCACCCAAAATGGCCAACTCAGGACATCGACCCCAATTGCATCTGCACCCTTCGCACCCCAAAGCGCAAATGCCCATGTAACACCCCATGGCCGTCCAGCCACGAGTATTGTCAAGACACCCACAATTGCCAGTGCAACAGCACCTGCGAGTGGTGACCATGGACCTGTCAAAAAAGATTGCGTCTTTCTCGGCGCTTCAAGTTCGCCGTGGTTTCTCTTTTCGTACCAGGTGCTCCAGATTGGGCTCCCACCCAGTATGGTGGCGAGCACAAGAAATG
>CAWUJF010000226.1:0-5670 GCA_963922405.1 uncultured Hyphomicrobiales bacterium
TGTATTGAAACCCAGGATCAGTTTGATCTGCTTGTGGACCAATATGAAATTGATTATGTACAGGGATATTATTTCTCAAAGGCCTTACCGGCTGATCAGGCAAAGTTATATGCAAGTCGCGAAATCATGCCTGCACCCACCTGGTCAAAGCGAGAGCAGGAACCATCAGATGAAACCGAATTTGCGGTAGCCTGATAGCGTTCACTGATCCTGACATCTGCATAATTTAACCTTATCCATAACAGGTTATTGAACTGGGTTCGCATCATCCGCTGCCCACTCGGTCATAGAACCATCGTAAAGGGAAACGTTTTTCTGACCCGCGATTTCGCTCAGTGCAAACCACGCGATCGAAGCCCAGTGTCCGGTATTACAGAATGTAACCGTCTTTTCATCCGTATTCGTTGCATTGCTGACACTCAATTGATCAATGTCTGATTTTGAAGAAAACAACGCATTTCCAGCGTCATAGAAATTTGTGTGAACCATATTTGAAGCATTTGGTATGGTCCCCAGTCTTTTCACAACCCTGCTCTTTGTTTCACCTTTATATTGGGAGGCCGGTCTTGCATCCACAAGGTTGACAGACGTATCAAGCGCTACCCTTACATCACTTTGCGAGGTAACAAGCTCAGGTCTGAATTCCGCATTAAACGTTCCCGGCTCAGGAAGCGTGGCCTCGGTTTCCATATCTCCATACCCGGCAATCCAGGCCTTATATCCACCATCCAAGATGCTTACCTGATCATGCCCCAGCACTTTGAAAGTCCAGTAAATACGCGTTGCAGCAGCAAAATCCGTAGAAGAATTACCATGTGGAAGCAGGACCACCCGCTCGTTGTTATCGACCCCGAGAGATTGGATAAACGCTTCAATTTCATCTTCGGGAGGCAACATGCCAATAACGCCGTTTACAGTCTTCCTCCAGCCCCTGCCATAGGGAGCAGAAACAGCACCAGGCACGTGCCCGGCAACGTAATTTCTATTTGGCCGTATATCCAGAATAACTGTGCTTTCGTCCTTCAATTTCGCGGTCAACCACTCAGTATCCACCAGTGGTTGCCCGAAGGCTGCCGCCCTACAGAGGGTGAGCGAAAGAAAGCAACAGAACAGTAGGGCAGACAGTTTTGTGATAATGTTAATCCTCATAATTCCTCGCTTACAAAGCAGCAGTGACCATTATCTCAACTAACAGATCGTCGCGTGCCAGTTTTGCCTCTACGCAGGCGCGCGCCGGCGTATTTCCCGGTGAAACCCAGGCATCCCAGACGAGGTTCATGTCCTTGAAATATTTGATATCAGAAAGCCAGATATTGGCTGTGAGAAGCTTCGATTTATCCGTTCCGGCTTCTGCCAGCAGAGCATCAATCTGAGCAAGAATGTCCGCTGTCTGCTCAGAAGCGGTGTCACCAACTGCAACTTGTCCTGCTGTATAAACCACACCGCCGTGGATCACTGCTTGTGACATTCTGGGTCCGGTTTGAATTCTTGTCACTGTCATTATCTTCCCCTTGGAGCTCAAAAGTTTCTTTTTAAAGTGGATTACGGTGTCCTAGACTATATATACCTGCTCGGAAGAGCATGAAACAACGCACATTTTTGCGAAAATCTAGCACTCCACATAATTACAACATCCAGCTATCGGACTTAGCTATGCCGTGTCTCCTTTGGTTTCGTCAAGATTTACGACTAACCGACAATCCAGCACTCCTCAAAGCAAGCGAGCTTGACGAAATCATTCCCGTTTTCATTTTGGATGAAACCGATCGAACATTGGGTGGCGCATCAAAATGGTGGCTGCATCATAGCCTCAGTGCGTTAACGGCTGATCTGGGAGGTCTGGTTTTACTTCGAGGAGACCCACAACAACTTATTCCTGAGCTGGCAAAAAAAACCAAAAGTGAAGCGATATTCTGGAACCGATCCTATGAACCCCATTCGGTGGAGCGAGATACGGCTCTCAAGTCACTATTGAAAGAAAACGGGTTATTGGCAGAAAGCTTTAGCGGCAGTGTTGTTCGCGAACCTTGGGAAACGAAGACCGGTTCCGGTGGGCCTTACAAAGTGTATACGCCATTTTGGAAAGCAAACCTTTCCGCGGGCATCCCTGATCCGGTATCCAACGCCGGTTTTAATATTGGTCACTTGGAAGGTATAGGCGAAAACCTCGAAGACTGGGCATTGCGACCAAGCAATCCTAACTGGGCAACTGGCTGGGAGGAATTATGGCAACCCGGAGAAGCAGGAGCAAAACAACAACTGGATGATTTTCTTCAGAGTGGAATCGCGAATTATGGAGAATTAAGAAACCGTCCTGATCTTCCCAATGTTTCGCGCCTGTCGCCCCATATCCATTTTGGAGAAATCTCCCCACGCCAGATTTGTGCCAGGGCTCAATTTGTAGCAGATGAAAACCCGAGCTTGGCCCCGGACATCAACAAATTCATTGCAGAGATCGGCTGGCGGGATTTTGCCAACCATTTGCTTTTCCATTTTCCGCAGATACCTGTACGAAACTGGAAGCCTGCGTTTGACGCTTATCCCTGGCGTGAAGATGAATCTCAATTGATAGCCTGGCAAAAGGGTCAGACCGGTTACCCCATGGTTGATGCCGGCATGCGCGAACTCTGGAATACCGGATACATGCACAACCGTATCAGAATGTTGGTCGGCAGTTTCCTCGTAAAACACTTGCAACTTCACTGGAAACACGGGGAAGAATGGTTTTGGGATACGCTTCTTGATGCAGATCTGGCCAATAACACATCCAGTTGGCAATGGATTTCCGGAAGCGGTGCAGATGCAGCCCCCTATTTCAGAATTTTCAATCCAATCACACAAGGCCCCAAATTTGATCCGAATGGAGAATATGTTCGCAAATGGTGTCCAGAACTAAAGGATCTGCCTACAGAATTTATACATGCGCCTCATCTGGCTCCAGAATTTGCACTGCAGCGAGCAAACGTAAAGCTAGGTGAAACTTATCCTCTTCCAATTGTAGATCATAAATTTGCCCGCGAACGAGCACTTAAAGGATACGAAGCTGTAAAAGCAGCAACCAGTGCGTCGTAAAATACTTGATTGTTGCGACTTGCTCGTTTAGCCATGTTCTGCGAATTCTATTCCAGAATCGAAATCTAAGCGGGCATGGCGGAATTGGTAGACGCAAGGGACTTAAAATCCCTCGATCCTAGATCGTCCGGGTTCAAGTCCCGGTGCCCGCACCAAAGACAAAGTAGCGTAGCTACGGCCGTCGTATAGGCGACAGATGTTTTGCACAGCAAACACGCCGAAAGCGAAATTAAACGACAATACATGGTACATTTCGTCTGCGGGATCGCCGAATAACAGTCAGGCATTTCAATATCTGCAACATGGATAAAGTAGCGCGGCTACTTTTATCAATCAAAGAGGTTTCTTACCCAGCGGTTTCGTCCCGATTTTTCATCCCGTCTTCGCCAAATGAGATCAGTATAGACCTTTGGAAATGGAACAGGTGGTTCGCAAGAGGACAGGTTCCTGAAGGTTGTGTCCGCCAACCCCGATCTTTGGGTTACAATGATGTCACTACCTTCAACCAACAACGGGATAACGTCAAAGTTCGGAACATAAAGAACAACATTTCGAACCAGGTTCATCTTGTCTAGAAACTCAGCTACGGCACTCTTGTCAGCGGATCCAAAATCAATAACAGCGTGTCGAGCCTTACAATATTCTTCGAGGCTTTTTGGCGCAGCTCGAAATTTCCCATCAAAATAACAACGCAAAGTATCAACCGTTAGCTGCCTGCGGGAAAGAGAATTAGGGAACTTGAGAGGCCGAATGGACACAACCACATCAATGTCGTGCCGATTGAAAGCACTCTCCAGGCCTAACCTTGATCCGAGATCCAATATGCGAAGCGCTTTATCCGGTGCTTCAAGAGCCAGTTTTTCTCTCATGCGGGAAAATATGGTACTCGCAAACTCAACATTCGTGGCAATTGTGATTGGGTCATTGTCATCAGAAGGGTGATATTCATAACGATCATGAAATCCTTCCATCATCGTCAAGACTTCGCGTATCTTGGCTGCCAAGACAACAGCTTGCTCAGTTGGTTCAATACCCCTACCCGACTTTACAAATAGCGGATCGTTGAAACTATCTCGCAACTTATCAAGCGTATGACTGGCAGTGGATTGATTGATGTTAAACTCCTCTGCCGCAAGCGTCACAGAATTCTTGTCAAAAATCGCCAGAAACAATTTTAGCTGCTTACCAGTAAGATTTAAATAATCGAATTCTTGCATTGATATTTATTAGTTCATCGATTGATTTAATGCAATCAGCAAGTCAGATTTACAGGTGATGAAGAGCAAAAATTGCTTTTCACGTGGGTTCTGTTCCGGTTTTTCGTAATGGGCTCTTAACATGGCTAGGGAATTTGCAAATTCAGAAATTATCGCCGCACTGGACAAAATAATTCTGTCCAGCAGTCTTTCTATATCGCCCCAGTCTTCCTCATTCCTGCGTTATATTGTTGAACAGAAACTTAAAGGTAATGAGCAACAGATAAAAGCCTATACGATCGCCATTGATGCGTTGGGAAAAGATGAAACTTTCGATTCGTCGACCAATCCTCTGGTGCGCGTGCAAGCTGTAAAGTTACGGAAAACACTGGAGCTTTACTACGCCACGCACGGCAGCGAAGATGAACTGAGAATAGAAATTCCTAAGGGCACCTATGTACCAGAATTTATCGAAAACAAGAAAGCTGGTCATGAGGCAACCGGCGCTCAGCTAAGGCCATGGATCCCAGGGCTCTTCAAATCAATTAATGAAAATGCCAGCTCATACTTCAAACCGACTGCCATAATACTCCTGATTGCAATCGTTTACTTTGTTGCCAGAATTGTACCTGTCAGCGACAATCACGAAATTCAGCAGGAGCTTGCTTTCTCACCTCCCAAAATTGCTATTTCATCTTTTACGGTTCCAGAATTTCAACGGGACAATGCTGTTCTGCATGGCATCTCAGCCAATTTGTCTTCAGAGCTGCTGAGGCAGATTTCAAGGTTCCCGTGGCTCTCGATAGTTGCCAATGAGACGGACAACTTCCATACAACAAACACATACGCAACAGTGGTCCCGGATTATGTGTTAGAAGGATACCTGGCCAAGATTCCAGGGAACACTGACAATAACCTTCGTCAAATCGGTATACAGGTAAGACTGATCGAAAATAAGTCAAAAACGGTCAAATGGACCCGGTCTTATGATTTGGACCAGCAAAGCCGTGATTGGGATGCCGTCACCTCTGGACTGGGCCGGAAAATAGGAAAAGCAGTTGGCTCAGAAAACGGCATATTAGTAGATATATTTAAATCCTCTCAATCACCACTGAATAAAATCGATATAGAGTGTTTTCGCTGCTTCATCGGCATGTATCAGTATTGGAAGCAACCAGACCTGAAAAACTATTTAAAGCAAAGAAATTGCTTGCGACACGCTGTGAGACTCAATCCAAACTATGCTGAAGCCTGGGCAGCTTTGGCGCAAATCTACATGGACACACCCCGTTTCCATAAACAGCATAAACATGTACAGCTGGACCACAATACATGGAAGCAAGCACAGGAATACCTGAACAAAGCCCTGTCGCTTGCACCACTCAATCCGGTGGTTCTTGAA